>DASZMF010000136.1:0-8550 GCA_035552035.1 Candidatus Angelobacter sp. | reverse complement strand
TTCGCAATCGGCGCGGTCACGCAGGGCGATGCCGCGCTGGCGCAGAGCGCGGAGGATTTCTTTTTTCTCCGCACCAAATCTGGAGAGAAGAAAGTTTGTCTCGCTGGGCCAGCATTTGAAACCGAGTTGCTCGAGTTCTTGACGGAGCCATTCGCGGCTGGAGCGGATCTGAATAACGTAGTCATTCAGGAATTGGTGGTCGGCCAGCGCTTCTGCCAGACATTCAATGGCGAAGGCATTTACATTGAAGGGCGGCGCCATGCGTCGCAAGACGGACATCTGTTCTTCGGGACCAGCGAGCAAGCCCAGCCGCATGCCGGCGAGTCCGTAGGCTTTGGAAAAAGTGCGGGCAATAAACAGATTAGGAAGCTTATCGATCTGATCCAGCAAGGTGTGGCCGTAAAAGTGGTAATAAGCTTCGTCCAGTAAAACGGCGGCGTTAGCTGCCGACTCAATGACTTTTAAAATACTGGCACGCGTGGCGGGCAGCCCCGTTGGGTTATTTGGATTGCAGATGACAATAAGCCGGGTTTTCTCTGTTACTGCGTCAATCACTGCCTGCATGGGGAAGCTGAATTCAGGGCCGGTGGAGATACGCACGATTTTTGCATTTTGAATTTGCGAAAAGACTTCATACATGGTGAAAGTGGGAACCACGATGATGATTTCGCTGTCTGGCTCGAGGTACGCGCGGCAAAGCAGGTCGATGGCTTCGTCCGCGCCGTTGGTGAGCAGTGCTTGCGCGGGCGAAATACCGAGTTCATCCGCCACAAGTTTTTCTCCGGCATCGCGGCTGGGATAGGACGCAAGCGTCTGGGCATTCAGGCTGCGAAGTTTGGCCAGCACGCGCGGGGAACATCCGGTGGTGTTTTCATTCATGTCGAGATGCAGTGTGATGCTGGCGTCATTCACCAACGCATCGTATTCAGCCATTTCGCGAATGCATTTGCGCGCTTTAAGCATGGGCAGACCTCACTCGTATGGACTCGGCGTGTGCTTTCAGTCCTTCGGCTTCCGCCAGCATGATTACTGCGGCGCTGATACGGGCGAGACCAGAGGGCGAAAGCTGTTGAACGGAGATGGTCTTCACAAAATCCTGCACGCCAAGCCCGCCACGGAAGCGCGCGGCTGCTCCCGTGGGCAAAACATGGTTTGGACCCGCAGCGTAGTCGCCGGCTGCTTGCGGAGAGTAGTCACCGACGAAAATGGATCCGGCATTGCTGATATGCGGCAGGTCTTCTTCGTTCACGGTGATGTGCTCGGCGGCGATGCGATTAGCGAAGTGGAGCGCTTGCTCGTGCGAATCGGTGATCAGGATCGCGCTGTTTTGTTTTAAAGATATCTTGGCGATTTCATTATTTGCAGCGGCTTGGCTTACTTCTGCGGCCACTTGTTCTGCCAATGAAGTTGAAGCGGTGATAAAGACAGCCAGCGCATCAGGATCATGCTCAGCCTGCGCCACCAGATCGGCGGCGATGAAGAGTGCTTCTCCGTTTTCGCTCACAATTGCGACCTCGGTGGGGCCGGCAAGAAAATCTATGCCGCAATCAAAGGCCACCAGCTTTTTGGCGGCGGTTACAAAAAGATTGCCGGGGCCGACGATCTTATCTACTTTGGGGATGGTCTTGGTTCCGTATGCCAGCGCGGCAACGGCTTGTGCTCCGCCGATGCGGAAGAACTCGCGCACGCCGAGAAAGTGGGCTGTCGCCAGTGTTTCAACGGCAGGCCGCGGCGAAACGACGCGGATTTCTGCAACGCCTGCTACCTGCGCTGGGATGACACTCATCAGCATGGTGGAGGGCAGAGGATAGCGGCCTCCGGGCACGTAGCAGCCTGCGGATTGCAGAGGGCGGACGACTTGTCCGACCTGAATTCCGGGCACCACGCTGTTGCTCCATGGTTGCGGCTTTTGCCATTCGCAATATTGGCGGATGTTGTCGGCTGCGGTCTTCAGTGCCTGCTTGAATTCATCGGAGACGGCGCTCCACGCTTTTTCCATCTCAACACCAGTCACTCGCAGCGGCTGGCGGGATTTTAAGCTGTCCCATTTTTCTGCGTAGCTGCGTAAGGCGCGGTCGCCGTTTTTTCTCACGTCGGCCACAATGCGGCTGACTTGTTTTTCCACGCGCGCAAGATCGGTTGCACCGCGCTGTTCCAGCGCTCGCACAAATATCTCTGCTTTGCGTCCGCTCAGCGTGCGCATTACAGCACCACCTTGTTCAGCGGATACTCGACGATCCCCTCAGCCTTCGCGGCCTTGAGCTTAGGCATGATCTTCCATGCGGTGGTTTCTTCAATGATTGTATTTACTGCCACCCATTCGCCGTCACTCAAGGTTGAGATGGTAGGTTTTTGCAGCGCGGGCAGCACAGACAAGACAGCCTGCAGATCGCCTTTGCGGACGTTGAGCATCAGGCCCACGCGGCCTTGCGCGTAGATGGCGCCGGAGAGCATGAGCGCCAGACCTTCAATCTTGCGGCGCTTTTCTTCATCGGCCCAGGCGGTTTTATTGGCGATGAGCTGCGTGTTGGATTCGAGCACGGTATCGATAATGCGCAGGCGGTTGGCGCGCAAAGAACTGCCGGTTTCAGTGATCTCAACAATCGCGTCGGCAAGCGTGGGCGGCTTTACTTCGGTCGCGCCCCAAGAGAATTCGACCTTCACCGGAACATTGCGGGCAGCAAAATAATTTTTGGTCACGTTGACTAATTCAGTGGCGATAATCTTACCTGCAAGGTCTTCAGCCTTCTGGAAGGTTGAATCTTCCGGCACGGCGAGAACCCATCGAACTTTGCCCAGGCTCTGCTTGGCATAAGTCAACTCAGCGGCGGTTACCATCTCCAAACCGCTTTCCACGACCCAATCTTTGCCGGTGAGCCCGCAGTCGAGCGCGCCGTGGTCAACGTAACGCGCCATCTCTTGTGCGCGAATCAGCATGCACTCAATTTCAGGATCGTCTGTCCCGGCAAAGTAAGAGCGGCTGCTGGTGTAGACGTTCAGCCCTGCGCGTTTGAACAGAGCGATGGTGGCGTCCTGCAAACTGCCTTTGGGTAGTCCGATGCGCAGCTTCATTGGCGGGCCTCCACGGTCTTGATGGCCAGCGGCTCAGTGAAGCAGGATTTTGTTCCGGTGTGGCAGACCAGTCCATCGCCTTCTACAAAGACGCGGACCAGAATTGTGTCGCGGTCGCAATCTGTGAGCGCGGAGATTACACGCAGCCGGTTGCCGGAAGTCTCGCCTTTCATCCACAGCTTTTGCCGGGTGCGCGAATAAAATGTCACGTAGCCAGTCTCAGCGGTCAGGGCGTAAGATTCGGCGTTCATAAAGCCCACCATCAGCACTTCACCGGTGGAGTCTTCCTGCACAATGGCCGGAGCCATGCCATCCATTTTGTCGAAATCGATCTGCATGTGTCCTCACTAAGGCGCTTTTACTTAAATCCAGATGCAAAACAAAAAGCCCGCCGATTTTTGCCGGCGGGCCATTACTTTTATGATTGCGCTGTACTAACCGATACAGGCCCCCGCCAACACGTGTGCCGTGTGATGATGGTGGTGGCGATGGGCGAAAGAAAACATTACGGAAATTATGCTAGCGAACCTTGCGCTGGCATGTCAATTAGAAAATTGTTATTTCCCTGCAAAATCACGTTGCGCTTATTCCATATAGCCGCGAACGCGTCTTCCCGCCAGAACGTGTTGGATTGCCTTGATTAACTCAGCCGGTGAATCGCTCAGGATGAAATCCGCGCCGGGAATCTCAGGGGACTGGAAGCACATTTCCAGAATTGGCAGGCCAGGGTTGTGATGATTCACGATATGGGCGATTCTCCGCTTCTCAACACCGCGGAAGCCATGGCCAATTAAAGCCAGATCGAATTTTTCCATCTTTCCCATGGCTTCAATTTCAGCCAGGTTCAGTGCGGAATAGACGGAAAACCCTTGTTGTTCCAGCAGCAACTGCCGGGTTGTTTTCAGAACTTCGCTAAAAGCCACAGAGAGGATTTTGGCCATGTTTTTGAGAATGCTAGATTTTTGAGCGTTTGTTGGCCGGATTATAAACCACGCACCGGACCTCGCGCATGTCCACTTCTTGCGATTTTTTCGCATTACAAGAAGCGACGGCCTCTATTTCCAGCAATGCCAGAGGAAGGATAATTTTCCTATGGCAACATGCTTGTCAGTAATCTTAAAAATCTTTTAATATGAAATGGCTCGCAGGCGGAAAAGAGCTGCCAAGTCAGGAACGACCATGCCAAAGAAATACCGGCCAGGAGAGCTGGTACCGGAAAATGGCGTATATCGGGTCATGCACGAGTCACATCGCTTGATGCATGAGGCCTCATTGCTCAAGGGCGATCGATTTCCCATTTGCAAGCAATGCAAAACCAGTGTTCGTTTTGAATTGCGCCGCGCGGCCAAGAATCCCTCACAGATTTCTTCTGGCTATCACGCCATTCTGGAGGATTATCCAGATAACGAACCCTTCATGATTCAGTAACTTTACCACTCGCCAAGAATCTAGCAGCCTGATATCGCAGCCAATTGTGCTCCGCCCCTGTATGTTTGAATCTTTGTGTTTAGAATCAAAGCCATGGTGAATACGCGTGACATCGGCCAGGAATTTCGTCCCATGTTGCGCCTGGCTGTGCCCATGGCGCTTACGGAACTGGGCTGGCTCGCCATGGCATTTGTTGACACGGTGATGGTGGGCCGCCTGCCGAATAGCGCCACGGCCATTGGCGCCGTGAGCCTGGGCAGCACTTTGTTCTATACCATTGGAGTTTTCGGTAGCGGCATCATGCTGGGCATGGACACGCTGGTGGCGCAAGCCTATGGCGCGCGCAAGATGGAAGAGTGCCATCGCACGATGTGGAACGCGGTGTATCTGGCCTGCGCTATTACGCCGATTCTGATGATATCGGTGCTGGCGTTTCTTCCACTGTTCCCAAAGTTCGGATTGCAGCCTGATCTGGTTGCCGCGACTGTGCCATTTTTAAAAGCGCTGGTCTGGAGCACGCTGCCGCTGGCGTTGTATTTTGCATTGCGACGCTACCTGCAGTCCATGCACATAGTTAAGCCTGTGGTATTTGCCCTGGTCTCAGCGAACCTAGTGAACCTGCTGGGGAACTGGACGCTGGTTTACGGGCACTTTGGATTGCCCAAATACGGAGTTGCGGGCAGCGGCTGGGCAACATGTCTTTCGCGGACATACATGGTGATTGTTCTGGCGATTGCCGTGGTCTATTACGACCGCAAACGCCAGAGCGGATTGTGGAGTGCGTCGCGACGGCTGGAATGGCAGCGCATACGCGAATTGATGCGATTGGGATTTCCCGCGGCATTGCAGCTGTTAATGGAGATCGGCGCATTTGCTTTTGCCACTTTTCTAATCGGCAAGCTGGGAGCAGTGCCGCTTGCCGGGCATCAGATTGCTCTGAACGTTGCCAGCTTTACTTACATGGTGCCGCTGGGAATCGGATCGGCGGCGGCGATCCGCGTGGGACATGCCGTGGGTGCGCGAGACGTACAAGGCGCAGCCCGCGCGGGGTGGATGGCTATCATCTTTGGCGCGCTCTTTATGTCCTGCTCAGGATTGATGCTGTTTCTTTTTGCGAAATCAATTGCCCGCATTTATACGCCGGAGCCAGATGTGATTAGCGCCGGAGCAGTCCTGTTGCTGGTTGCGGCAGTCTTCCAATTATTTGATGGCCTGCAGGTAGTGGCTACCGGCGCGTTGCGCGGAGCCGGCAACACGCGCATTCCCATGCTGGCCAATCTGGTTGGTTATTGGATCATCGGATTGCCGCTGGGAGCGTTTCTTTGTTTCAAGATGAAGCTGGGCGCGCTGGGCATGTGGGAAGGGCTGTGCCTGGCGCTGATCTTCATTGGCTGTGCCATGGTTGGCGTGTGGCATTCTGTGCTTAAACATCTGGTGATTGCCCCTGCTACGCCGACGCAGATGGAATCTTTGTCTTCAAAATAGGCATCGCGAAAACAATCAGGCACAAAGCTCTTTTCTATTAACTTCCGAAAAAATATCCTGCGAACTTTTTTAGAAATTGAAACTTCTCTTTTTAGACACACGACCAATCTCATAATCCAAATGGAACATCCGACGAGTGGTGGTCAGTTACGAAGGTAATCGCCCGGACCATAATGGGAATAAACTCTGCCGCGAGTTCGTCAAACAGGAAATTGGCTTCGGTTTTTATGGGGTTTTGGGGGTGTTTTATGCATGCTGCCTGGAAATTTCAATCGAGCCGGGCGAGCTTACAGCGGTCCATTAGCGGCTTCGTTTTTAAGGTGTATGACCGAATCCATGTACCTGGGTACTGATTGACTTTCGTTCACTTGTTGCTATATTCGCGCGTGAGGCCCCTAAAACCATGACCAATATATATGACGCGATAAAAGAAAAAGAAAACCAAATTGCCATTTTTCAGGCACAGATCTCGGGGTTGCAAGCGGAGATCGAAGCCTTGCGCGTAGCTGCGCGCATTCTGGAAGGCGGCACAGTCAGTACAACGGAAGCCGCACGCCCTGTGGCCGTGCAGACTGCCGCAGCAGCTAACGGCAGCGACAAAACAAAGCGGGTTTGGCCGTAAGAAGCCGGGCTGTTTTCATGGCCCGCGTTTCCTCGCCGCAAGGAGAGTGTATTGAAGGCAAAAAGTAGCAAGCGCCAAACGTCTAAACTTTTCGCCGGTCCGTTTATTTTTTGAACCATTTATTTTTGAACTGTAGTTTCTGAGCCGATGTTTTTTGTACCAGCAGTTTTTGAACCAGGTAATACCAGTCACTTTGAGCCAGTGGCTTTTGCAAGATTGCTTCTTTAGAAATTTGAACGGCCTTGTCCGCGGACTGCCGCAGGCAAGTTTTTCGTTTGCAGAGATGCCCAGAGCGGGTCAACCGCCGCGTCTCTGGTAAACGCAACGATCACTGACGTATTTCCCGGACGAGTCCGGGTTGAGCAATACCAAATTGTGTAGAGGGACGGCGAATCATGGCAACACAGGCAGATACCACGAACAGCACTACAGGCAAGAGAACGCGCGGCGCTTCGCCAGATGAACTGGCAGTAGTCGCGCAGCGCGCACAGGCATTTACCAACGCTTCCGGCGTGGCCATTGCCCTGAGTGAAGGGAACGTAGATGAGATTGTCTGCCGCGCCCGCAGCGGTGCGAGCGCACCCGATGTTGGCGCAGCGTTACGCATTGAAGGCACCTTTACCGGACTGTGCATACAGAGCGGCAAAGAGCTGCGCTGCGACGATTGCGAAACGGATACCCGCGTTGACATGGCTGCCATTCGCGCCCTGGGAATCCGGTCCATGGTGGCAACGCCGATACGAGAAGAAAACCGCGTAGTAGGCGTCCTGGCGGCATTCGCGCCCACGCCGCATGCTTTTACCATTACGCACGTGGCTGTATTGAAAACCATGGCTGACCAGATCTCAGTGCTGCTGCAAAAAGAACGTCGCACAAGAGATGAGGGTGGTTCGCCAGTGGAAACACCGCGCCCAGCCGCTCCGGTAATGATGGCCCGTTCGGTGGTTACACCCATGCCAGCCACGCCGCCGGTAGTGATTAAGTCCCAGGCTGCTGCGCCTGCGTTTGCAAAAGTTGAGCCCATTCGCAGCACGCCTTTAGAAGTAGTTCCGTTGGCGACTCCGCCCAAAGCGGAGAAACGCGCGGATCTTCAGCGCGCAAGTTTTGAAACATTTGATTCAGCAGGAGAAGAGAAGCAGTCCGGCAATAAGGTGATGGTGTTTGGCGTGGTCGCGGTTTTGATTATTGCGGCCGGGGCAACATTCACTTTTCTGAAGATGCAGAAGTCTGGCGCTGCGTCGGCGCAGCATGCGCAAGATGCGCAGAACGCGACGCCAAATCAACCATCGGATGGCCAGTCTGTAAATCAGTTTGCGGCCAATCAATCTTCGACAGGCCAGCCTTCAGGTAGCCAGGCAGGAAGCCAGAACCAATCAAATCAGTCTGCGGCAAATCAGCCAGCCGGCGCTGCGTCGGCGAATAACTCGCAGTCTGCGGCCGTTGCAAACTTCCTTGGATCGAACGCTGCTCCAGCGGTAATTGTTGCTGCCAACCCTAAATCCGCCGAAGTTGACGGAAAAAAGACAGGGAGTAAAGTATCACCAGACAAGACTTTTACAGACAGGACAGCCCCCACAGAGAAACAGGCAGACGTAGCCACACTCGCGGCTTCTGGTACGTCGAGAATTGCGCAGGCGGACAGGACACAGCAGGCGACTCCTGACGTCGCGCCATCCTTCACCGCGGTGAATGAGAATACAGGCGCGCCATTGACGAATCTGGCACGGCCGTCGGCTATCGCTGCTCCCAGCGCAGGCGCTATTGAGCAATCCCAACTGGAACCACTGCAACTGATCAGGGCGGGAACGCCGGTTTATCCTGCGATTGCCAAGGCCCGCAGCATTACTGGCGTGGCAGTTGTGCAGGGCACGGTAGGCAAAGACGGTAAGGTAACCAACCTGAAATTTATCAGCGGTCAACCTATTTTCAAAGACGCAGCGTTT
>DASZMF010000135.1:0-1821 GCA_035552035.1 Candidatus Angelobacter sp. | reverse complement strand
CAGCGGCCGTATGTCACATTTGGCCTGGCGATGGTTTCTCTCGCCGATCCGCATTGGAGCGCCTTCACGCCCTCGCGCCCGTTGCGCAGATTTCGCCTGCTGGAACTGGCAAACACTGTGGGTCTCACAACATCACCCGTGCGAATTGACGAGCGCATCCTTCACTATCTGGCCGGCATCAACCTGCTGGAGCCCGCTCTGGAAGCGATGCTTACGCCGGCTGCGTTTCCACAACTGGTAGCGGATGAGCACCAGTCGATTGCACACACAGCGGCGCACGTTCTTGCGGACTATCTCGAATACCGTCCAGTGATTCATCTTTGCGGCAATGATCCGTTCGGGCAGGAAGATATTGCGGCGCTGGCCTCGCACCATGCTGGCCGGTTCGCGTTTATCTTGCGTGCGGAAGATCTTCCGGCTGCTGCGCCAGAACTGGAACGCATGGTCGCACTGCTGGAACGCGAATCACTATTGCTTCCCGCGGCCTTCATCATTCAATGCGGAACCTCCGGATTCACCGCGCCTGTCCGCCATCTGGCGGAAAAATTGGCAGCGCCTTTATTCCTGGCCACCAGCGAGCCCGTGCGGATGCAGCGCAGCTTTGTCCGGTTTGACGTAAACAAACCCGGCCCCGCAGACCAGAGAAAGCTATGGCAGAAAACTCTGGGCAGCGCAGCGCCGCAAGACAGCAGCACGCTCGATGATCTCTCACAGCATTTCCGCTTGAGCGCCCGCATGATTTTCAACACCGTATCTGTTGCCGCGGCGAAAGTAGACGAGAATCCGCGTGCCCTGTGGAATGCGTGCCGTTCTCTGGTGCGTCCCAAACTTGAAGACCTGGCCCAGAGAATTACTTGTCACGCCGGCTGGGACCACCTGGTGTTGCCGGATCTGCAGATGCAAACGCTCCGCCAGCTGGCCGCACAAGTCTGGCAGCGCATGAAGGTCTATGAGACCTGGGGGTTTTCATCCAAAGGCGTCCGTGGTCTGGGCATCAGTGCGCTTTTCTGCGGCGATTCCGGCACCGGTAAAACGCTGGCGGCTGAAGTTCTTGCGCATGAGTTAGGGCTCGATCTGTACCGCATCGATCTTGCGTCAGTCGTGAGCAAGTACATTGGTGAAACAGAAAAAAATCTGAAGCAGATTTTCGATGCCGCGGACGAAGGCGGCGTGCTCCTGCTTTTTGACGAAGCCGATGCACTGTTCGGCAAGCGCGGTGAAGTCAAAGACAGCCATGATCGTTACGCAAACATCGAGGTTGGCTATCTGCTCCAGCGCATGGAGTCTTATCAGGGGCTGGCGATTCTTACCACCAATCTCAAGTCTTCACTCGATCGCGCCTTCCAGCGCCGTTTGCGTTTTACCGTGACGTTTCCTTTTCCTGACACCGCGCAGCGTGAAGCTATCTGGAGCAAGGTCTTCCCCGCGGCCACGCCCACGCGTGACCTGAATCTTAAAAAACTTTCGCAGCTCAACATGGCCGGCGGAAACATTCACAACATCGCGTTGAACGCCGCGTTCCTGGCTGCTCATGGCGGCACGCCCGTGGAGATGAACCATCTCATGGAAGCGGCGCGGCTGGAAGCACACAAAATTGAGCGTCCGCTCTCCGATGCTGAAGTGCGGGGGTGGGCATGAGCCGCATTCACCTGAAAATCGACCGGCTCGTGCTCAACGGTCTGCAACCGGGGCAGGACAAAGCATTGGTGGAAGCACTGCGGACACAACTGTCAAAGATTCTGGCTGATCGCGGCACACGCGCTGAGTGGGCGCGCTCCCATCGCACGCCAGTATTGAAGCTCGGCAGCGTTCCGCTTGGAG
>DASZMF010000134.1:0-2635 GCA_035552035.1 Candidatus Angelobacter sp. | reverse complement strand
TAGCTGGCTCTGATATCCCCAAAATTGGATGGATTGCAGGAATTTTGTTTTTTCTTGCTGTTTCGATTATGGCGATCACAGTTCATGAGCTTGGACATTTTCTTGTGGGGAAATGGGCCGGCTTCCGGTTTCGATATATTTGCATTGGCCCGATCAGGCTTGACCACTCACTTAACTTTTCATACACCAGAAACCGCGGTACCAGGCTTGGCGCGGTATGTTTTTTTCCTGCCGAAATGAGAAATCATCCTTGGAAATACATGCTTATGGTGTTTGCTGGGCCTATTGCAAATATTGTGTGTGCGATTGTGTGCTTGCTCCCATTTGATAAATCCTTCTTCCTGGTCATTTTGGGGGCATTTCCGCTTATCTGGGCATCGTCAATCTAGCGCCTGCGAGAAAAGGCTTCTTTACAACAGATGGGCTCAAGATTCTTACCATCTTATTCAGTCGCACTAAACATGAACGCACACTGGCAGTTGTCCAAATCGTTGATGAAATAAAATCAGGCACTGATCCTGAAACTTTATCCTCTGATCTTATCTATCAAGCCATATCCGTTCGTGATAATTCCTGGATGACCGTAATCGCATATACCATGGCCTACGCCCGCGCATACAACGAAAAAGACAATTGTGCTGCAGCCTATTACCTGGAAACATGTCTGGAGTTTTCTGGACAGGCACTAAGCAACATAAACGCAGCACTTATTGCCGATGCCGCAATTTTTCAGGCGAAACGCCGAGGGAACGTTGCTCTTGCCGAGCAATGGCTTGCTGATTTACGCAAACTTGCTGACCCCAAATCTTTTTGTTTGCGGGCGGAAGGAGCGATCTTTGAAGCGCGTGGCGATTTTAAAGGTGCTCTGGCTAAAATTGCGGAATGTGAACAGACAGCACAAGGAATGGCGAATCAGCGATTGAAGCAAAGGCTCTTAGTCAAGCTGGATGAATGGAAAAAGGAAGTTGAAGAAAAATTGATCAATGAGCAGCGTGCAACTTCCATGTCTGCCAGCGTTTAGAACGTTCATCTTGTTATAATCCGCCAATTCAGTAGTTCCACACACAAAAGGCGGATTTATGAAAAAATCAGTGGTCGTCTTATTTCTTCTCATGAGTACATTCTTGAACGCCCAAAATAAATCCGAGTCCGCCAGCGGCGCCGCAGCGCCGCCAACCGCCAAGGCAATCCACACAGAAAACGATATCAACGGCGGCAAGCTCGTGGATGACTACCACTGGCTGCGGGACAAGTCGAATCCTGAGGTCGCCCAGTACCTGAACGCAGAGAACGCTTACGCAGACTCCGTAATGGCTCCCACCGCGGCGCTGCAGCAGAAGCTGTATGACGAGATGGTGAGCCACATCAAAGAGACGGACGTGAATGTCCCGTATAAATATGGCGGCTATTTTTATTATTCGCGCTGGGAAAAAGGGCAGCAATATCAGATTTTTGCCCGCAAAAAGGGCAGCGTGGATGCGGCAGAAGAAATCACGCTGAACGTAAACGAACTGGCCAAAGGCCAGCCATTCATGTCACTGGGCGCGTATGAGATGAGTGACGATGGCAACCTGCTGGCGTACACCACTGATAATACCGGCTATCGCCAATACAAGCTGCGTGTGCGGGATCTGCGCACCGGAAAAGATTCTGAGGTCATTGCGGACCGGGTTGGCTCCGTGACCTGGGCCAATGACAACAAGACACTTTTCTATTCCGTGGAAGACGATAAGACCAAGCGGCAATTCCAGTTCTACCAGCATGTGCTGGGCGGGGAAGCCGGCAAAGACGCGCTGGTCTATGAAGAGAAAGATGAGCGGTTCAGCGTGGGTGCGGCAAAGTCGCGCAGTGGTAAATATATTTTTCTACAGATAACCAGCCACACCACGTCAGAAGCGCGCATGCTGGATGCCGACAATCCTAAAGGCGAGTGGAAGCTGATTGCGCCGCGCCAGCAGGATGTGGAGTACTATCCTGACCACCATGGCGACCAGTTGCTGATCCGCACCAATGACAAAGGCCGCACGTTCCGGCTGGTGCAGGCTCCGCTCATCGCCCCGGGCAAGGAAAATTGGAAAGAAGTTGTTCCGACGCGTGCTGATGTGATGTTGAATGACCTTGAAATCTTTGCCGACTTTTACGTTCTGGTAGAGCGCGAGAACGGCCTGCCGCAACTTACGGTGGTGAATTTTGCCAACGGCGAAAAGAAGCGCATTGCGTACACAGAGCCGGTGTACACCTCATCGCCGCAGACCAACCGTGAATATAAGACCAGGATGTTCCGTTATGCGTATCAGTCGCTGGTCACGCCCGCCTCTGTGTTTGACTATGACGTGGAAAAACATGCGTCCACGCTGCTGAAGCAGACGGAGGTCCCCGGCGGCTATGATGCGGCAAAGTATCAGTCTGAACGCGTGTGGGCCACGGCAAAAGACGGCACAAAGATTCCAGTCTCGCTGGTTTATCGCAAGGACTTGAAGAAGGCTGACGGATCGAATCCGCTTTACGTTTACGCTTACGGATCGTATGGCGCAATTTTGCCGGTGACATTTGGTTCTACGCGTCTCTCCCTGCTGGACCGTGGCGTGGTAATGGCCTATGCACACATTCGCGGCGGCGGCGACATGGGCAAGCC
>DASZMF010000133.1:0-6725 GCA_035552035.1 Candidatus Angelobacter sp. | reverse complement strand
CGAACCCCAAGCGTTTTCAATCGCCAATCTTTGGCACTTTTGGCAATACTGGCAATCTTTTACAGCCCTCTGCCTGCATATCTCAGCCACAAACCCCACCCGGCTATTGAGGTTTTGTTGCAAACAAAAGGCGAAGTGCAATTTAACCGCGCGGTGACCGCGCGGTCAAAACACTTTCGAGCCCGTTTTTATCAGCGTAATTCGTGTTCATCTGCCGGTCTTGTCGTAATGCCTGCTCCAGATTTGCGGCAAGGGTCTGCCTTTCAATTTCGGCGATTACCAATTTTGGCAATGCTGGCAATCTTTCCTCCAAAATTACCCATTTACTCGATCGTCCTGATCCGGTAAGTTATTGGTCTTTAAAAATCACAAGCCATTTTAAAAAGGTCACCCCAATGCCCAACGGTTATTACGCGCCCTACCTGTCAGACGCTGACCAGCCTTACTGGCACTATGCTTTCGGCGAGTCGCCCTATGTAAAGCCTTCTGCCGGCACTATTCCTAAAGGCAGCATCGTTTATCTGCAGGGCCCGCCGCCAAAACTCGGCACGCACCAGAGCGGACACCTCGACGGCGTCGGCCGCATCATCGTCAAAATCGGCGGCTTCAAGCCTGCGCCGGCGTTGGTTGCCAATTCCTGAGAGAAAAAGGGAGCCCGCCGTCCCAGGAAAAAAGAGAAACGGCGGGTTATCACGAAGAAAAACAGAGCAAAATGAATATGCCATATGTTCGCTAGGGAATCAATAGCGAAAGTAAAATAATTTGTGGGTTTTATTTGTTTGGAAACCGGCTGCTGGAGCACGAAAAATGCTCCGTCTTCTTTGATCGGTTCGCTCGATCCTTATTTTCCAGCGCTGCAATGATTGCCGAAAGCTGGCAAAGGGCTGGACCAGACCCGCCGCAACAGGGAATCCGGTCATGAGCACCCCCGGGCGTGCGTCGCTCTGGCAAACCTGCCTATCCGGCGGCGTGGCAAGCTACAGGTGCGCAGAGAGTAAAGAAAAATTTGGCGCCTTTGCCGGGTAAAGCCTCTGCCCATATATGCCCGCCTTGTTTCTGAACAATGCGCTGCACGGTGGAAAGCCCCACGCCCGTGCCTTCAAAGTCATCAGGGTGGTGCATCCGTTGAAATGGACTGAATAATTTGCCGGCATGTTTCATGTCAAAGCCCGCGCCGTTGTCCGCCACAAAGATCGCCGGCAGGCCGTTCACGGTGATGAGTCCAATTTCAATCACGGCGGCTTCGCGCTTGCGCGTATATTTCACGGCGTTGCCAATCAGGTTGGCAAAGACCTGTTTCATGAGCCCCGGATCGCATTCCACTGTAGGCAATACGCCAATTCTCCATTCAATATTTCTTGACCCAAAATCGGGCCGCAATTCATTCACGGCCATTTCCACCAGCGCGTTGAGGCTGGTGATTTCCACGATCAATTCCTGCCTGCCAATCTTCGCCAGCTTCAAAAGATCGGTGGTCATGGCCTGCATGCGATGCACGGCCTCCAGGATATGCATCACGCACTCTGAGCCGTCAGGATCCAGCTTGTCCGCATGGCCGCTCACCAGAATGTTGGAAAACCCCTCAATCTGCCGGATGGGCGCGCGCAGGTCATGGGAGATGGAGTAAGAAAAAGCTTCCAGCTCTTTGTTGGCCGCCTCCAGCTCGCGGGTGCGCTCCCGCACTTTTTGCTCCAGTTCGGCGTTGAGCAATTTGATTTGTTGTTCCGCGCTGGCGCGTTCAATGGCGTAGCGGATGGAGCGCGAGAGCACGTTCCCATTCAGGTCCACTTTCACCAGGTAGTCTTGCGCGCCCTGTTTCACCATGCCCAGCGCCAGGGATTCATCGCCCAGGCCGGTCAATACAATAATGGGCACATCCGGAGCGCTGGCCCTGGTCTGGGAAAAGGTTGAGTTGCCGCTGCTATCCGGCAGTGAGAGATCCAGCAGCACCGCGTCAACATTTCCGCCGCGCAGCCGGGCCACGGCATCGGCCAGCTTCTCCACCACTTCCAGCTTAAAAGCATTGCCAGAGGCCTCTAAAAGCACTTCGCGGATAATGCGGGCATCGCCCGGATTATCTTCCACCAGCAAAACCGTGAATCGTTGAATGCCCATATTTTATGCCTTGTGTCCATTGGGAAGCTTTACGATCGCCAGCCAGAAATCTTCAATCGATTTCACCACCGTGATAAATTGCGCCAGGTCCACTGGCTTGCTGATAAAACAGTTGGCGTGCAGGTTGTAGGTTTTTAGAATGTCCTGCTCCGCCTGCGAGGAAGTGAGCACCACTACGGGAATGCGGCGGAGGTCCGGGTCTTCCTTGATCTGTTCCAGCACTTCGTGTCCGTTCTTTTTGGGCAGGTTCAGGTCCAGCAGGATCAGGCCGGGCCGGGGCGCGTCTGCAAAAGCGCCTTCCCTGCGCAGGCAGGCGAGGGCTTCTTCGCCGTTGGTGGCCACCATCAGGTTGTTTCCGACCCGGCTTTCCTTGAGCACTTCCTGCGTCAGGCGCACATCCCCGGGATTGTCTTCCACCAGTAAAATATCAATTGCGTTTGGCATAGGCTCTCTGTACATGGTTTTCTCCTTGGCTTGGTCCGAAAGGTGTTGCGGCTGAAATCGAGAAGTTAAAAGTTGTGCCACCGCCGGGCGTATCGGTAATCCAGATGTGCCCGCCATGCCGCTCTACAATTTTTTTACAGATGGCCAGGCCGATGCCGGTGCCCGGATATTCCGCCTTGGTATGCAGCCTTTGAAAGATCACAAAAATGCGCTCGGCATGCTCTTTTGAAATCCCAATGCCGTTATCGCTTACAGAGAATTTCCAGACAGTCCCATTCTTCACCGCGCCAATATGGATGCGCGGTTCGCTGCTGCTTTGGAACTTAATGGCATTGACCAGCAGGTTTTGAAAAACCTGCCCGATTTGTGCGCCGTCCACAACCACAGCCGGCATGGGGTCGCTGGTGACCACGGCATGGCTTTCCTCGATGGACATTCTGAGCGTCCTGAGCACCTGGTCCAGCACCACATCCAACTGCGTGCGTTCAAAGGACTCTGTCTGCGTACCCGCACGGGAATAGGTGAGCAAATCAGAGATGAGCGTTTGCATGCGCGTGGCCCCGTCCACGGCATATGCGATGAACTCATGCGCATCCTTATCCAGCTTGTCTCCATAGCGCCGGGCCAGGAGCTGGGTAAAGCTGGCCACCATGCGCAGCGGCTCCTGGAGATCATGCGAGGCCACGTAGGCGAACTGCTGCAACTCCGCATTAGAGCGGGAAAGGTCCTGCTCGCGCGTCTGCAACTCCGCTGTTCTTTCCTGTACCCGCTGTTCCAGTCCGGCGTTTAAGTCGCGTACTTCATTTTCAGCGCGCCGCCGCTGCGCTATTTCTTTGCGAATGACCATGCCGGCAAAGGCGAGAAAGCCAAAGGCCAGCAGGTTGCCCACCAGTATGAAGCGTTTCGATTGCCGGGAACTTCTGGCGGCATTGTCCCGGCGCTGTATCAACAGCCTTTGCTCCTCCGCTTTCATGCGGCCCAGCTGGAGCCGCAAATTATCCATGGTGTGCTTGCCCGCCTTCTGCAGCAGCATGCTGGTGTCCGGCGTAAGGTCCGATCTGCGCCGCGCAATCCTCTGGACAAACTGGTCCAGGCGCACGCGCGCGACTGGCTCAAAAAGATCAAGATTGTGCTGTTGCCAGGGATTGTCGGCGGTCAGGGAGCGGATCTCGCCCAGGTCCTGGTCAATGCGGCTTATGCCGTGGTTATAGTCGCTCAGCAAATCGTCATCGCCGGAAATAATGAATCCGCGCACGCCGGTCTCCGCATCAATGAGGTCGATCTGCACGCTATCCAGTTTTTCCATGACCTGGTAGGTGTGCGCCACCCACCTGCGGTCTTGTTCATCACGGATAAAGCTGCGATACGAAAGCATGGCGACTGTCAGCAGTGAAAGGACCGCGATGCCGAAACCGAAGACGATTTTTGTTTTAAAAGTCATTGGAACCCGGATTTGAACGGATTGCTTCTTGCCGCTTCCAGAAGACGGACAGGGCCCGCGCAAATTGAGAATGGTGTGAAGTTATTTGGTGCGCTGAACTATATTGCGGAGCGAAAGAGGAATGCGCAAGTGCAGAATCGCACACTTATGAAATTATTTCACGGAAGAAAACCAAATATTAAAACGTTCTCAATTTCGCGGACAAAAGAAGTTCCGCAGGCGGTCAAACCCGGCTCTTCTTAAAGAATATTGATGAATGAACAACAGGCGTTGCGCGGACGCGCCGAGCTTTTGACGGCGGCACGGCAGCACGGCAGGCACGGTCCAAAGTTTGCCATGAGCGATGCTGGCAAATGCGGGCACAATGGTGGAGTGGTCTGATAGTGCGCAGACCGGTGGCCACAATGCCCTTGCTTTAAACCGCTTATGCTTCCTGGGCGCCCAGCGCGAGCTGGATGACCGCCAGCAATTCATCGTTATCCACGGGCTTGCGCAAATAAGCTCTGGCGCCGGCCTGCAGTGCGCGTTCGCGATTCGGCTCCGTGGAGCGCGCGCTCACCACGATCACGGGAATCATGGCGAGATGCGTGATGTTCTTGAGGCGGTCCATCACCACAAATCCATCGCCCGCGGGCAGGCCCAGATCCAGAATAATCAGGTCCGGCGACTGCTTGCGCGCTTCCACGATGCTGGTCATTGCGTCGGCCGCAAATGACGTGCTGAAATTGTTGGCTTTCAAACGGATGTGCAGTCCCAGGCGTTGATCGGGATCGTCATCCACAATGAGAATATGTTTCTTGTCAGACATGGTAGTTACTTTGCACAGATGCCGAGTTGATGATGCTCTCAATACCTGTGGTGACCTTTCTTAAAAAATGTTCGATGGGAATATTTCGTTCTGCATTGTCCACGCTCAACAGACGGTAGGACATGGTGAACGTAAAGCCGGTTTGCTGAAGTTCCTGGCACTGCTCCAGTTGCTCCTGCATGCGCTTGATTAGCACTTCAGCGCCTTGATCATTGGCTGCCGCAACCACCAGGAATGTTTCTCCCGCGGCGTCAGAGCGCAGCTTGGGCAGCAGCACGTCAAGATCGGGCAGCAGGCAGCGTTGCAGCCGGTGGATCACCGCCCGCGATACACTCTCCGGTATTTTTTGCGCGCCGCGGGCCTGCGTGGAGATTGCCACTTCCAGCACGGCTATCGACTCGACAGCGCGATCGCGGTGAACAAGAATGGGCGCAATCAGGTCTTCCAGGGCAAAAATTGGAAGGATGAATGAGAATGCTGTTCCATGTCCGGGCTGGCTTTCCGCCCATATGTGGCCGTTCATGAGGTTGAGCAATTCCTTGCAGATATAGAGCCCCAGTCCCAGCCCCTTGCGCCCGGCTTGGGTTGGCGTGGGTACCTGGTAAAGCCGCTCAAACACCCTTTCTGTCATGTCCGCATCCAGTCCGCAACCCGTGTCAGTAATTGTGACCAGAAGAAACTTCGCGTTCTTTTGAAAAGTCTCCGCGGAGAGCCGGACGCGTCCGCCCCTGGGCGTAAACTTCAAAGCGTTATCCAGTAAATTGGTCAGAATTTGCCGTATGCGCGTGGGATCTGCATAGGCATGGGGCAGACTTGGCGAGACCAGGGCTGAGAGAGCAACACCCTTTTCTAGGGCGGAACCGCGAATGGTCCCCATGATGTCGGCAATCGCGTCTGGTAGGGATATGCGTTGCAGGTCCACGCCCAGCTTGCCGGCCTGGGCGCGCGTGACCTCCAACAGGTCGTCAATCATAAATTCAAGCTGGCGGCTGTTTTTGAGAATGATACGGATGGAATCACTCTGGTCGCTGCTCAATTCACCCGCCAGGCCGTCAGCCAGGATAGTGGCGAACTGGTAGATGGCGGTGAGTGGCGAACGTAGCTCATGGGAAACATGCGAAAGAAATTCATCTTTCAGCATGAGTTGCTGATTACGGATCAGGTCGGTTTCTGTCTGCAGGCGATGCCGTTCCACGGCGTGGCGGAGCGCCCGCGGCAACGCGCGATTTTCAATTTGCCCTTTAATCAGATAATCCTGCGCGCCTTCCTTCATGGCTCGGGCGGCCAGGACCTCATCCTCCAGCCCCGTTAACACAATCACCGGGAGCTCGGGAGCAATTGCCTTCACCCGCCGGATGGTATCAATGCCATGCCCGTCTGGCAGTCCCAGATCAAGCAGCACAATATCTGTTTCACCTTGTTCCAGGTGGACCAGGGCTTCGGCCAGTGTCTTCAGGTGAACCAGATGAAAACTGTCAGTAGCTTCTTTTTGAAACATCTGCCGTAACAACACAGCGTCTGCGGTATTGTCTTCAACCACTAAGACATGGAGATTTTTTTGCCGCATATCGCCTGTATTCCTTGCCGCTCAGTTCCCGCGCATTGCCAGGGACTTTCCCGCCAACGCTGCGCGAACCGGCAACAAATGTAATATCTGTTTCGCAGATGGTTTGGATTTCGGCAAGTATGGTTCGCCACTTTAGTTTTATTTGGCATGTGAGCTTTCTAACAAATAAAAAATAACTAATGCCCGATATGGGAACATAAAATTTAATCTTGGTTTGATTCTGTGCCATGCTGATAAGTAAGCTTCCATGCGGGGCAAAACATTTCTTTTGCGCCGGGCGTTGGCAGGAAATAGCTCTGTGAAGATAGGAGATATTGACTGAATGAATGTTCATTCAGTATTATTAAGTG
>DASZMF010000132.1:0-4808 GCA_035552035.1 Candidatus Angelobacter sp. | reverse complement strand
GCTCTTCGTGCGTTTTGAAAGTGGTGGAGGCGCCAGCAAGTTGCTGGGTGCAGAGATTCAGGTGAACGCGAGCGCGATCAATGAGCGCCATCTGGCCGCTGGCGACGATCTTTTCCAGCAAAACCTTAGCTTTCTCAAATTTATGTTCCTGCATCGCGCGGACAGCGGCTTCGTAGTTTTGCACAGCCTGTGTAAAACCAGGATCTTCCTTAACTACCGGCTTTTGCGGCGGGATTATTGGTTTCTTCCCAGACATCGGCGATCTATCCCTAATGGCTTCTGTAATCAATGGTTTAGCAGGCGAACGTTTAACACTTCCTGCCAGTTTTTTCTTCATTCAGTAATTTCCTTGCGGCCCGTGTCGAAATGGCGATCTGTGCAGGCTGTGGAAATCGGAAGATTCAGCTGTCCCGCCAGCGACAGGGCTGCTTAAGGGGTGCAGCCCTTTATACGCAGAAAATCTGGATGCGTCAACTGCACCAAACTGAGTGCAATCTACTTTACTGGAGTCACGTTCTGAAGGTCAACCAGCTTAAAGTCTCCGCGCATGATGCCAGCACGGATCATTTTTGCCGACACGCCTTTGCGGGATTGCTGATAAGAATAGAGCGCTTCCTGCATGCAGGTGCCGCAGTTGGCGCCATGCGTACTTTCAAAACAGCTGTGCAGACTGGCATGGCCATGATTGCGATCGCAGAAGCAATAGCAGGGCATTTGATACACAATGGCAGAAGCCCTGGCGGCCGCCTTATACGATTCCACACGGGCCGGCTCTATGATGCCGGAAGTGGCGAGTTCCTGCGTGGTAAGTATGTGAGGCAGCTTGGTGCCGGGAGCCGGGGCCGTGGTATGAAAGGCCGGCACATCTGACTGTTGCTGCCCATTGGCGGGCTGGCTGCTGGACTGCCCGTGCGTCATGACGGCGGCAAGAAAAAGCGTGAAGACACCCAGAAAATACTTCATAGCAAAGATATTTTACTCCAGAATAAGAGATAGCTGAAAGCGCGGAGAATCTACGTATAATCTATTTTAGAGAGCTCAGTACCAAAATGGAAACGCCTGAACAGCCTACAACACCAATCCAGCCGGAACCGGCTGCTCCCACGCCTGCACCTGAATCAAAAGTCCTGCGCACCCTGGGTGTGTGGCTGCGCGACCTGGTTTTTTGTGTGGGGATTGTGTTCTTCATCATTTTTTTTATCTATCAACCGGTGAAGGTTGAAGGCGGCAGCATGGAGCCGGGCCTGGAAGACCAGGAACGGATTTGCATCAACAAACTTGTCTACCGCTTTGAGAGCATTGAGCGGGGCGATATTATCGTTTTCCATTATCCGCGCGATACGCGTAAAAGTTTTATCAAACGCGTGATCGGACTGCCGGGTGACCGCATCCACATTTCCTACGGCCATGTTTTTGTGAATGACGAACAGCTGCCGGAATCCTACGTGCCTTCCGACTACCTGGATGCGCGGTCTTTCCAGGAAATTGTGGTTCCGAAAAATGCCTACTTCGTGCTGGGCGACCACAGGTCCATGTCCAATGACAGCCGTGATTTTGGCCCGGTGATGCGCGGATACATCTATGGCAAAGCCGTCTTTGGCTATTGGCCCATGGAGAAGCTGGGAATACTGCACTAGCTAGCCCCTGGCGGTTTTTCTGGGCCTGCCGCCCAGCTTTCCGTTTGCTCTTGAAGCTGCCTTCTTGGCCGGACTACTGGCCTGCCCGCCGACTTGACCAAGTTTTGCCGCCATCCATTTCCTGGAGCCGAGAAAGCCTTCCAAGAGGCCTGGCACATAAAGGTCGGCATCCAATCCTGGAAAATGAACACCAAATCCAGACGGCGTGATTTCAATTTCCTCCAACTGAGATGGCCGGGCATTTTTAAAACCCTGTACATCACGCGGTAAAAAACTCAGAATCAATTTTGAACTTAGATGAATTACGATGTGCCCGCTCTTGCGGTCATAATGCGCGGATACTGCCCTGGGAATAGACGATTGAAGATGCTTCGCCCTTGCACTGGCCATTTTGAAATTGTTATGCAATGCCATGAATTTCCTCCCATGCGTGGCTAAGCGCTTTCAGATGCTTTGTTAGTTCTTTAGCGATCTGCGAAGTTTCTCTCCTGGAAAAAGCGTAATTCTCGCGCAATTCCACTGGCCCATCCGGGCCATTCAGGTTGAACACAGCTTCACAGCCTCGTCCGATTACATGGACATGAGCGGGACGATGATCGTTTGGATAAATTACCACACGCAGCCCGTCGAATCTTAAAACTGTCGGCATCGATAAGTTTACCTTAAACCTAAGCGATTAGGTTATTAATAAAATATCTTCCTCGATTAAAATGAGTGGCCCCCTAATCGCTGCGCAGAGAAATCATGGGATCAATACGGGCGGCGCGGCGCGCGGGGATATAGCTGGCGAGCGCCGCCACGATTGCCAGCAGAATGCTTGTCGCGGCGAAAGTTACCAGATCCGTGGATTGAACTCCGAAGAGGAATCCGCCGATCAGGCGGCCTAAGGCGAAGGCCACGACAATTCCCACGGCCACACCGACAAAGGCCAGCTTCATGCCCTGCGTCACGATCAAGGCCGCCACGTTGCGTTGCGTGGCTCCCAGGGCCATGCGGATGCCCAACTCGCGCGTTCCCTGGCTCACCAGATATGCCAGTACGCTATAGATGCCGATGGAGGCCAGCGCCAGAGCCAGGCAGGCAAATACGCCGAGCAGAGTGGTGGCGAATCGCCGCCGCGCCAGGGAGCCGGCAATTCTCTGCTGCATGCTGAGCACGCGGTATACGGGGAGATCGCTGTCCAGTTCGTGCAGTTCATGGTTTACGGCCGAGGCCAGCGCCGCCGGATCAGTGTTGGTGCGCAGAACAATGTTCATGGCACGGCTGATGTATTGGGTTTGCGGCGCATACATGGCGATGCGCGAATTTGTATCCAGCGCGTCTTGCTTGATGCGACCTACCACGCCAATGATGATGCATGAATCAGGGTTCGACGCCAGATCACCCCACTGGATCCGTTTGCCCAGCGGATCCTCGTTGGGCCAGAGCTGCTGCGCCATGTATTCATCGATGAGGAGCACGTGCGGCTTGTCCTGCGTGTCCTGGTCATTGAAGAAGCGGCCCTTGAGCAGCGGAATCTGCATGGCTTCAAAATAGTGTCCGCTCACGATGCGCTCATCGGCATTGATAAATTTTTCACCCGGGGGAAGCGGGCGGCCTTCAACGGTAATGGGTCCCCATGAAGCCATATCGCTGAGCGGCAGGGAAGAGATGCCGCCGGCGGAGACGCCTCCGGGTAACCTTTCCAACCGCTCCCATAATTCGTGATAGGCGGCGCGCACCACCTGCGGATTTTGATATTTATCGCCGCTCATGGTGAGTTCGAGCGTAAGCACGTTGCTGGGGTTGAATCCGGGAGAAACCTGCTGCACCCGCATAAAACTGCGGAGAAGCAGCCCGGCAGCGACGAGTACAACCACGGAGATGGCGAGCTCTGAAACTACCAGAAGCCGGCGGAGATTGTTGCCGCGTCCCCACATAGCGGCGCTGCCGGCAGAGCCGCGATCAGAATCCTTGAGCATCTTGAGGAGGTCGGGTCGGGCCACGCGCAGGGCTGGCGCCAGTCCAAACAAAGTTCCGGACACCACGGAGATCAGCAGGGTAAAGAAGAGCGTATCTCCGCGGATGCCAATTTCCTGAATGCGAGGCACGCTCTGCGGCCCAAGAATATGTGTCCAATGAATGGAAATCATGGCCAGCAGGATTCCCAGAACGCCGCCACACAGGGCGAGCAGAATACTTTCAGTGAGAAGCTGGCGCAGGATACGCGAAAAGCTGGCGCCCACGGCGGTGCGCACGGCAATTTCCCGCTGGCGCGCCACGGAGCGCGAGAGAAGAAGGTTGGCCACATTCACGCAGGCAATCAGAAGAACGCAGGCCACAGCCGTGAGCAAAAGCCATAAGGTGTGGCGCACATTGCCAACGACTTGTTCCAGGAGCGGGCGAATGATAAAGGTGAGGCGGCCATTCTCCGGATAAACCTCAGGATGCGACTGGCGCAAGCGGGCTGTAATGGTGTCCATTTCAGCGCGGGCCTGTTCGAGCGAAACATCGGGCCGCAGCTTGCCGATAATATTGAAGTCTTCATGGCCGCGGTCTTCAGCGGCTGAAGCCGGCAGCGGCAGAGGAAGAAAGAGGTCAGCCTGGTCTGCGCCATCCAGCAGGGGCATGACTTCATTGGGCAGGGAAAAACTTTTTGGCAGGATGCCAACCACTTGATAAGGGTGAGTATTGATGGTGATGGTGCGGCCAATCATGTTGGGAATGGAGCCATAGCGGCGCGTCCAGAGGCCATAACTCAGGATGGCTACGTTGGCGCTGCCCGGCTGATTGTCTTCCGGGGTGAACAGCCTGCCATCTTTGGGCAGCGCTCCCAGCGTAGGCAGAAAGCTGCTGGAAATACGCACAACGCTTACGCGCTGGGGTTCGCCATCGCCGGTGAGATTGTAGTTTCCACCAATGGCCAGTGCGATCTGCTCCAGGCCATGGTGCTGGTTCTTGATGGCGTAATATTGCGCGGAAGAAAACCAATCCTGGGTAATGCCAAGGCCGGGAGAGCTGTTCCACAGAATGACCAGGCGGTCAGCGTCTTTATAAGGCAGAGGATGCAGCAGGAGCGCGCTGGTAATGCTGAAGATAGCCGTGTTCGCGCCAATTCCAATGGCCAATGACAATATGGCGGCAGCCGTAAAGCCGGGATTCTTGACGAACGCCCGCAGTGCATACCGTAGA
>DASZMF010000131.1:0-2307 GCA_035552035.1 Candidatus Angelobacter sp. | reverse complement strand
CCTTTTCATCCCATATTTGCAGCGCGCCGCCGGCGTGCCGCTGATCTTGATCGTCCCAGATAACCGGGCCGCAGAAACCATCTTCCCCATCATCCAGTCATTTTGCGAGCTGACCGGTGTGTGCAATCCGCAAGCGGTCATCAAGCTGCCTGCCTATGACGTGTTGCCGTTTGAAAACATGTCGCCGCACCCAGAAATTCAGGAAGAACGTGCCACGGCACTCTGGAAAATTTCTACTAACGCTGCGTCCATCATCATCACGCCGCTCAGTGCCGCAGCCATGCGTCTGCGCTCCGCCGACCATTACACCGATCTGGCGCGCATCATTCGCCGCACTGACATGCTGGACCCGGAAGAGCTCGTCCAGCACCTGAACACCATTGGCTACTCTGCCGTTGACGTAGTCGAGATGCCCGGCCAATACGCCGTGCGTGGTGGCCTGCTCGATGCCTATCCGCCGGAAGCGGACCGCCCACTTCGTATAGAACTGTTTGGCGACGAAGTTGAGTCCATCCGCAAATTTGACCCTGGCACGCAGCGCTCTGCCTCCGCTGTAGATGAAGTTGTCTTGCTTCCGCTTTCAGAGACGCCTGTTCGCGAAGAGCTGCTCACGGAAATTCATGCACGGCTTTCCGGTGCGCGCATTGAGGGCGACACCGACGCAGTCCGCAACGCGCTTTCTGAAACCGGCGTCTCCGTTTTCCCCGGCTGGGAGTTTTACGCCAATGCCGGCGCGCAGCACACACTCTTTGACCTGCTCCCCAACGCCGTCGTCTTCATGGACGAGCCTTCTGCCATTGCAGCCGAACAAGAACACTGGTGGGACCGCGTTGAGCAGCGCCATGAGCAAAGCCTGGTGGGCAAGCTGGCGACTCCGGAAGATATTTATCTTCCACCTGACGAGTGGAATGCCTTGATTTCGGATTTACCCGGTGGAAGCCTTGAGCATTTAAACGTGTTGCGCATTGCCCGCGCCGAAGAAGACTTGGGCATCGCTGACCCACAAGTTCCTGACAAGTTTTTGATTGAAGTTCCTGCACACTCCACCGCGCGCTTTCATGGCTCCGTTCCAGCGATGGTGGAAGAGGTAAAAAAACTCACCGCGCAGGGCCAGCGTGTAATCTTTGCCGCTCCGAATACCGGCGAGATGGAACGCCTGGCCGATATCTTCACCGAATATCAAGTGCCGTTTCGCATGGGATCACGCACGCCCGTTGCTGGCAGCGAAACCTATCTCGACGAAACCGCTTACTTTTCCGGTGATCTGCTGACTACAACTTTTGTCCGCGCCAATATACCTGAGGGCGTAGCGTTGACCGACTCACGCCTTGTGATCTTCGGCGGCCGCGATCTTTTTGACGATTCTGAACTTGAAGCCGCACAGCCGTTGCGCCGCAAATCCAAGACTGCGGCGTTCATGTCAGACTTCCGCGATCTGGCCGTGGGCGATTTCGTGGTTCACATTGAACACGGCATCAGCATGTATCAGGGGCTCAAGGAAATTCAGCAAGGCGACGTGACCGGCGAATACATGATCCTGGAATTTGCTGAGGCGGCAAAACTTTACGTGCCGCTCACGCGCCTTGATCTGATTCAGAAATATCGCTCGGGTGAAGGTGTACATCCGCCGTTGAGCCGGCTGGGCGGCAGCGTATGGGCCAAGACCAAGGCCCGCGTAAAAAAGGCCATGCAGGATATGGCCGATGATCTGCTCAAACTGTACGCGTCGCGCAAAGCCGCGCAGGGCCATGCCTTCCCTGAAGATACGCAGTGGCAAAAAGAATTTGAAGACGCGTTTGAGTTCAACGAAACCGACGACCAGCTCACGGCCACCGCAGACATCAAGCGTGACATGGAATCCACTCTTCCCATGGATCGCCTGCTCTGCGGCGACGTGGGCTATGGCAAAACAGAAGTTTCCATGCGTGCAGCCTTCAAAGCCGTTCAAGATAATAAACAGGTAGTCGTGCTCGCGCCTACAACGGTTCTCGTCTTCCAGCACTTTGAAAATTTCAAGCGCCGCTTTTCCGCCTTCCCTATCACCATTGATATGATGAGCCGTTTCCGCACCACCAAACAGCAAAAGGAGACGGCGGAAAAAATTGAGCAGGGAAAAGTCGATATCGTGATCGGCACGCATCGGCTGCTTTCCAAAGATATTAAGTTTCAGGATCTGGGGCTCGTTATCGTCGATGAAGAGCAGCGTTTTGGTGTCCGCCACAAAGAGCGGCTCAAGCAGCTCAAAAAAGAAGTGGATGTGCTCACCATGTCCGCTACGCCCATTCCGCGCACACTGCATATGTCCAT
>DASZMF010000130.1:0-9019 GCA_035552035.1 Candidatus Angelobacter sp. | reverse complement strand
CGAATTTTTACCTGCTCATCCACCCGGCCTAGAAATTTGAGTTGGCCATCCGAAAGCAGACATACCTTGTCCCCGGTCCGGTAAAGGCGCGTGCCGGGAATGCTGCTGAAACCATCAGGAAGAAAGCGCTCAGCGGTCAGTTCAGGCTTGCGCAGGTATCCGCGGCCCACACCTTCGCCTCCCACATATAACTCTCCTGCAACTCCTCTCGGGACAAGCTGCATATATGAATCGAGCACGTAAACCTGGGCGTTGCTGATTGCGCTGCCGATTGGCGGCGCGTCATGTGCAACACCAGGATTCACCGGACCAGAGGTAGCCACAACCGCGCATTCGGTTGGGCCATAGTTGTTCGAGAGCAGGTATGGCAAATGGCTGGGGACGTGCCGTAATTTATCACCGCCGGTGAGAAGCGCGCGCAACGGAGTATGTGCCGGCCAGTTGAGAGCAATGACCTTCTCTGCCAGCGGAGTGGGCAAGAATGAAACCGTAATTCTTTCCGTGATGAGCCAATCGCGCAAAGCCTCTGCCGAAAGACGCGTGTCTTCCGGCACAAAACACAGCGCTGCACCAGCGCAGAGGGCCGGCCAAATTTCCCAGACAGACGCATCAAAACCAATGCTTGCAACCTGCGTCGTGCGGTCCTGTGGGCGCAAACTGAAGGCATGCTGATGCCACAAGCACAAATTGCGCAGTCCTCGATGTGTAATCTGAACGCCCTTGGGCCGCCCCGTGGAACCGGATGTATAGATGACATAAGCCAGGTTTTCACTATTGGGCAGTGCCATTGGTGACGAAGCGTCTTCGTTGGCGATGAGCGGCCAGTCTTGATCCATGATTACGGTGGCATGTTTGCCACCCTTACATTTCTCCAGCAAGTAGCTGTCTGTGCAGAGTATCCGTACATTCGCATCTTCAATCATGTACTGCAGCCGGTCTGCGGGATAAGAAGAATCAAGTGAAGCATAGGCCCCTCCGCATTTCAGTGCAGCCAGCATTACGACCACGATCTCCAAAGAGCGATCCATACATATTCCAACCAGCGCTTCCTCATTCACGCCTAGTTTTTTGAAGTAACGCATGAGTTGATTGGCACGACGGTCGAGTTCGATGTAAGTAATAGTTTGCCCGGCGCATTCCACGGCGATGGCATGAGGAGAACGCTGCACATGCGCTGAGAACATGGTCACCACATTGACATCGTCCGCAGTGGTAAGGCACAACCCGCGGCTCCAGTTGAGAATTTGTTCTCTATCGGAAATGCTCAGGAATTCCAGCTCTGCCAGCGGAATGGAAGGATCCGCCAAAACCATCTGGACGAATGCCACAAAATGACGCGCAAATTGATGAATGAATGTGGGAGTAAAAAGCCCAGACCGATACTCAATCCAGCCGCGTATCTCTTCCTGCGCTGCTTCCATGGTGAGTGTGAGTTCAAACTTTGCCGTTCCCGTATCAATCTGTTGCAGCTCGCCTGTCAAATCACCCAGTTGCAGGCTTGTCCCCGTTAATCCTGCCTGCCAGGCAAATACCACCTGAACGATTGGCGCATGCGATAAGGTGCGTTCTTGTTCCACAATTTCCACTATCTTTTCAAAAGGAACGTGCTGGTAGACCTGCGCCTGGGTTGCGGTTTGTTTCACTTTTTTCAGCAGATCATGAAAGCTGTCTTTTTCCTCGATCTGTGTTTTCAGCGCCACTAAATTGGCAAACAGGCCTATCAACTTTTCACTTTCGGACTGTTGCCGCTCGGCCATTGGGCTTCCGACTACAATTTCCTTTTGTCCGGTATAGCGCCAAAGCAGTGCCTGGAAACCAGCCAGGAGAATCATGTACGGCGTGAAACTTTCACGGCGCGCAAAACTTCCTAGCTTACTGCTCACCTCTTTCCCTAAACTAAACCTGATGGTGCTCCCAGCATGTCCCGGCTTGTTTCCACGCGGATAATCGGTGGGCAATTCCAATACCGGAGGCGCCCCATTGAGCTGCTTCTTCCAGTAATCCAGCCCTTTTTTCATTTGCCCGCTGGCCAGCAACTCTCGTTGCCATGCTGCGTAATCCACATACTGGATATCCAGTTCGGGCAGCGGTGACGCAACACTTTCCAGATAGGCTTCATACAACATCTTCAACTCATTTACCAGCACGCCGATAGACCAGCCATCTGCAATGATGTGGTGCATCACTATGGCAAGCACGTGTTCATGCTCTGCCAGTTGAAGTAGCTGCACCCGCAGCAAGCCTGCCTCGCTGAGTATGAATCTGTGCCGGGCTTCTTCTCTTAGCTCATTTTCAACGTGATCTTCCAGTGCCGGTCCACGGGTAAAGCCACATAGGTCTTTTTCGGCAAATAGCAATCTCACTTCGCTGTGGACAATTTGGAACGGTATGGCATCCACTTCCACAAAGCTCGTTCGCAATATTTCATGGCGGCGAACAATCTCTTTCAATCCCCACTTCAGCGCCTTCCGGTCCAGATCACCCTTGAAACGCACTGCGCCGGCAATGTTATAGAGTGGGCTGCCTGGCTCCATTTTCTCCAGAAACCATAGCCGCTCCTGCGCAAAAGACACAGGGAAACCGTTCTTTTCCCGCACCCTTTCTTCCGGGTGATTTTCCAATAAATTGACTTGATCTGACTGCATGGTTTTTCTTTTTGGAGGATTCTTAAATTTACGACCGGTTAGCGGACTTTTTCACTGGCGGCATCAACAAGCTCCACAACAATAGGCTGCACCCTGTTATTTCTGGCAATACGCTTCATGCGTGGAAGATCACGCATGGCACTTCCTGATTCAATGCTCCTGGCCATGGCTGCAATCGTGGGTGATTCAAACAGTTTGTTCAGAGGAACTGTAGTGTTGAAACAGTCTTCAACCCGGACCATGATCTGCGTTGCCAGCAGCGAATGGCCTCCCAAAGCAAAAAAGTTTTCATCCATTCCAACCTGCTTCAGCCCCAACACTTCCTGCCAGATTTCAGCGATTTTCTTTTCTCGATCGTTACGCGGCTTCTGAATTTCGGCGCATCCTGTTCGGTCTGGGTCGGGGAGCGCCTTGCGGTCGATCTTGCCGTTTGGCGTTTTGGGCAGGCTTTCTAACAACGTAATGGAAGAAGGCACCATGTAGCGAGGCAGGCGTTTCTCGAGGTGCTCTTTCAAAATACTATCCGTAATTGCAGCACCGGAACGCGCCGATGCATAAGCAGCCAGCCGCATGTCTCCGGCATGTTCCTTTACCACAACCACGCTCTCATAAACATCCTCATGGATGCTCAGTGCTGAAGCAATCTCTTCCAGTTCAATACGATAGCCACGTATCTTGACCTGCTGATCCTTCCGGCCTATATATTCCAACTCACCCTTGGCATCCCATCGCACTACGTCGCCAGTGCAGTACATGCGCTCTCCACCCAAACCACTGAAAGGATCAGGCAGAAAACGTTCCGCGGTCAGGTGCGGATGTCTCCAATAGCCGTGAGCCAAACCTGCTCCGGCGATATACAGCTGGCCCACAACGCCCTGCGGCACAAGCTCAAGTTCGCCATCAAGCACATACAACTGCGTGTTTGCCACGCCGCGGCCAATCGTGACCTTCTGCCCTTCGATGACTGAAGTCCAGGCCGAATATGTTGTGGTTTCAGTGGGACCGTACAGGTTGTTGACTCTCTTCACATGGCCAGCAGCATAAATTTCGCTGACTAGCGATTCTTTGAGTGCTTCACCTGCCAGATTGACCGTGCCTATGCTTTCCGGTAAGCGGCCCCGCTGTATCAATCGGGCGATAGCGGAAGGCACGGTGTTCACCATTTTCACCCGATTGTGGGCACCTTCCTCCCGCAGACTTTCCCACCATTGCAAGATGTCGTTCGCTAAGACGATTGTTCCTCCACAGCAGAGCGTGGCCCACAGTTCAAAGATGGAAAGATCGAAGCAGATGGAAGTGGTCGCCAGTATCCCGCTAAATTCTTCCTCAGAGAAAACCTTTTCTGCCCAGGTAACAAAGGACAATGCATTTCTATGAGAGAGCATTACTCCCTTAGGCATTCCAGTGGAGCCAGATGTGTAAATCAAATATGCCATCTGCTGACTGCTCACTTTCACTCTCAGCGGTTCCAACCTATTCTTCACAAACTGCGCCTTATCTATGCACACAACAGTGGCAGAGGATGTTTCAACTTTCGACCGCAGGTCCTCTTCTGTAAGTACTAATTTTGCATCCGCATCGGCCAGCATGAGATTCAACCGTTCCTCAGGATATTGCGGATCAAGCGGCACATAAGCGGCGCCAGCTTTCCATATACCGAGCATTGCCGCAACCATGAGTGGTGAGCGTCTCATGCATATGCCTGCAGGATCGCCAGGTCCCACGCCCAGTTCATGAAGATGGAGTGCTATCTCGTTTCCCAGTGTGTCTAAATCCCGATAGCTCGTCTCTGTTTGGTTCCAGATAATGGCCGTCTTATCAGGAGTGATGGCAGCTTGCCGTTCAATGCGCTGATGTAAACATTCCTGCTGGTCATAGTTCAATGCAGTCTGGTTGAACTCTGTCAGCAATTGGCGGCGGGCCTGCTCCGGAATTAAGGGCAGCTCATCCACCAGCTTCTCCGGAGTTGTAACAATGGACTCCAGCAACACATTAAAACAGTCAGCCCAACGCTGGATTGTAGCCCGTTCAAAAAGGTCGTTGTTGTATTGCCAGCTACCGGACAAACCTTCCTCACTCTCGCCCATGGATAGAGTCAGGTCAAATTGCGCCGTTCTCTCTTCCAAAGAAAACGACTCCAATTGAAGCACGCCCAGCTTCATCCGTGCTCCTGGTTCTGCCAGGGCCAGTTTCACAAAGTCTGCCGAGTGTTCACCATAGGCCTGCTGAAAAACGAACATGGTCTGGAATACCGGCGAAGAGCTGAAATCGCGCGCAATCCCCAGGTTCTCCACCATCAAAGGAAATGGATAAAGATCATGGGCAAAAGCCCCGGTCACTGTCTTACGGAGCTGCGCAAGGAAGTGGGTGAATATCTGGCGCTCAGAAAAATCCGCGCGGAGCGGCAACGGGTTAACAAAGTAGCCGATTGTATTCGCGAATTCCACGTGCGGTCTGCCTATGGTCGGAGAACCCACCACAATTTGCTTCTGCCCCGTGATGCGATGCAGCAATACGTGGAACCCTGCCAACAGCATCATGAAGAGCGTGGTTTGTTTCTGGACGCTAAGTTCCTTCAGCTTCTGAGTTAGCTTCCTACTAAGAGTAAGTGGGAATGAAGAGCCGGAAAAAGTTTGCACTCGCGGCCGGCGATGGTCGGCGGGTAGGCCGAGCGGGGATATTTCCCCGGAAAGCTCCTGCTTCCAGTAGGACCACAACCTCTCGCCTTCAGTTCCTGATAGTTGTTCCTGGTGCCATGCAACCCAGTCTGCATAACTGCGCTTGATCTGCTGAAGCTGCACGTCAGTTTTTTGGGAATACGCCTGATACAGTTTTCCAACTTCCTCGAGCAATATCACAAGCGACCAGAAGTCCGCCACAATATGGTGCACTGCAACGTGCAGAACATGATCATTTTCAGAGCGGCTGACAAGATGCGCCCGGAAAACCGGCCCTTTGATCAGATCAAACGCTCGATGACTTTCCTTAACCAGCATCTCTGCCAATTCCGATTCATTCCATCGGCGTGCATCCACATGCCGAAAAAAGATTTCACTTTCCTGTTGTACCTGCTGTTTCGGCTGATTTTCCACGTCGGAGAAAGTTGTCCGCAACCCGGGATGGCGCTCTACAAGGGTCTGGAATGAATCTCGCAAGGCGACCACATTGACGGAAGATGTGATTCGTACCGCTCTAAAGATATTGTAAGCGGCGTTGCCCGGCGCCATCCGTTGAATAAACCAGAGCGCCTTTTGCCCATGGGAGAGCGGGTATGTCTCCTGGTCATCTGTAACTGCCGGCCCCTGCGCAGGTCCGGCCTTGCTTAAAATGTCTGCAATGGTCAATCCTTCAAACAAGTCAGCCCATTTCACGTGGATGCCAAACTCGGCCTGCAGATTATGTGCCAACTCAATCGCCGTAAGTGAATCCAAGCCGTAGGCGGTGAGTGGCTGATGAATGTCAACTTTGTCCGGAGCCATTCCTAGCTTGCGCGCAATTTCCGCAGAGAGCCAGGCGGTTCTATTTTCGATTGGCGCAGGCGTAACTGTTTCTTGCGGCCCTCCTTCATGCCACTCCTTGATCACATTGAGCCGTTTACTTAGAAAATCCGCCTTGCAAGCGCGCCTTTGGATTTTTCCACTGGAAGTTTTAGGGATGGTACTTGTGCGGATGAGCACCACAGCGCATGGCACAATCTCATGAACTTCTGCAATCGCTTGCCGAATGCGCTGGATGGTCCTGCCCAAATCATTATCTTTGCGATTGGCAGCTTCGTGTACCACCACCAGCCGCTCTTCACCATTGAAATCTACTGAGAAAGCCGCGCCACAGCCCGAATGCAGTATTGAATCGCAGTGTTCTACAGTAAGTTCAATGTCCTGCGGATAATGATTCCGGCCACGGACAATGAGCAGATCTTTGAGGCGTCCGGTAACAAAAAGCTCGCCGTCGTGAATGAATCCAAGATCGCCGGTGCGCAGATATGGCCCGTCACTGCTTCCCTCAATATAGGCGTGAAATGCCTGCGCTGTTTCTTCTGGATTATTCCAATAGCCCTGGGCCACGCTCGGGCCCTTCACCCAGATCTCACCAATCTCTTGCGTAATGCAGAGTTGCAGAGGGTCCACAATCGCAATCTCCTGATCAGGCAGGCTGGCCCCGCAACCAACCAGGGCACTGGAGGACAAACTCTTACTGGAAATATTGATTTGGTGGTTTTCAAGAGATTTTTTTTCAAAGCGGCGCATTATCGGATTTGCTGCTCTATGGCCGCCTGAAACCATCAGGGTGGCTTCCGCTAATCCATAGCAGGGATAGAACACGTTTTCACGCAATCCGCAGGGTGCAAATGCGGCAGTAAAACGTTCGATGGTTTCAGCCCGGATTGGCTCCGCCCCGTTGAATGCCACAGTCCAGGTGCTGAGATCTAGCTGCGCCCTTTCTGCCTCGGGAATTTTGTTCACGCACAGCTCATAAGCGAAATTTGGTGCTCCACTGGCGGTGGCTTTATAGCGGGAAATTGCTTTCAGCCAGCGTGCTGGATTTTCAAGAAACGCAGCTGGCGACATCTGCACGCAAGGTGAACCGACGTAAAGTGGCTGGAGAACACCGGCCATGAATCCCATATCGTGGAAGACTGGCAGCCATGAAACATAGAAATCGTCTGGACTCTGGCCCGCGGCATGATAGACCGCAGCGGCATTGTGCAGCAGGTTCTCATGTGTGAGCATTACGCCTTTTGGATTTTTCGTCGATCCGGAGGTGTATTGAAAGAAAGCCACAGTGCCCCGCTCCACAACCGGACGCTTGTACTCCTGAGCGCAGTGCTGGGGAACTTCATCGGTTGCCACAAACTCAATGCCGCTAAATTCGCCAAATTCAGCCATTGTGGCGCGAATCTTTGCCAACAGCCCGGACGTGGTGAGAATTAATTTGGGCTGTGCATCGCGAATAATGGCCAGCAATCGCAGCAAATTGCGGTTGCGATGAGGCGGGTATGCGGGAACAGCAATAATCCTGGCGTATAAGCAACCAAAGAAAGCCGGCAAAAACTCCAGACCCGGAGCATAAAGCAACAATGCTCTGTCTTCCGGCTGCGCCAGTTCCAGCATGCGTGCAGCAATGGCTCTAGCCTGGCTATCCAACTCTTTATAGTCGATGGCTTTTTCGGTTCTTTCACCATCCGCAAGGAAAGTGTACGCGGTGCCACCGCCTTCATGTGCGGCCCTTAGTTCCAGCAAGTCGACGAGCGAATGTACGCAGACATTCGTTCGTGGGACAACTTTATAAGAGAAGTCTGGGGCCTTTATCATTTGATCTCCGAGTGGAGTCACCGGACAATTTCCTGTTTGGCCATGCACTCATAGGTGTGTGTAACGATAGAAGAAGCGGCTGTTTTAAAGAGTCCGTGAATCGTGCCTGTTCCTTGCTGAACTTGCTCCTTGTCAATTCCCGGTACGGCAAACACAAAGAAAATTACATTTTTAGTCGACTTGGTAATGCGCGTCCGGTGGTCTGGCCCCTGGAACAGGCTGGCGATAATGCCCTCAGCATCTCTCAACACAACTTCACCTTCACGGCACTGCACTGTGCCCCGCATGCCTTTAAAGGCTTCTCCCGCGCAAGCCAGGTCATAGACCAATTCGCCTTGAATTGCAGCGGCATCTTGCGCACCCATGAGCAGGCCATTGCTCATCTCAGCCAGGAGAAGAGCCTGCACCAGAGCGCTGCCAGGTGGAAGCCCCTTGCGGCGAACCATCTCAAACTGCTGCCCCAGAGGCGAGCGGAATCCATTTGCAGTAAAGAACTCATCGAAGGCCTGGATCCGGCGCATTACAGGAGAGTCTGGATGCACATCCGCTGCAGGGTTTGGGATTGCGGAGAGCACCTGCTGTAATGCGGCATCCTCCACGCCAGAGATGGCCGCGATTCCCAAAGGCGCGGTCCAACCCATGTTTTGCATGCGTTCACCGTATGTGACTGAAATATTCAAATCGATCCTCTGCCTTCTTTAACCATTGACAGCGCGACCTACCCACAGATTTTCTGAGGGAGCAACACGCGTTCCGGATTGTGCGCGAAAAATTTCTTCGATCTTCAGTGACCCGCCAAATATTTCTTCAATCAAGCCGAAATCCGGCTCGGTATCAGTAAACAGGCTTTGCCGGAAAAACTTTTGCAGATAAGAAGGACCTGCTGTGCCGCCAGTCCCTAATGCTTCAGGCGGCAGATAACGCAAAGCAAAGCTCAGATGCAGGCCACGCCATGAGAGCAGGTGTTTATCCAGCAGACGGGCACACGCCATTACGCGCTCATGCAAGCCGTGCTTCTGCGCCATTGAGCCCAGCAGAGACCGCAACGATGCAAATTCCCTG
>DASZMF010000129.1:0-4189 GCA_035552035.1 Candidatus Angelobacter sp. | reverse complement strand
TCAATTCAATCTTGATTCGGTCCTGCGCCGCGGCGGTATTGCTGCCCAGCACCATCGCCAGCAAACAGCTCAGTGAAAATATGCCAGCCGTAATTCGTGCGCTAATTCTTTTTGCTTTAAGCATTCATTCGCCTATTTCGGGGGATAGTCAAACCAAAAATCTACTGTAACCTTATTGCCTTCCGGAAGCTTGCCAAAAGTATCAATACGCTGGATCGCCCGCATCGCAGACTGGTCCAATGACGGCACTCCACTCGTCTGCGATATGTGCACGTTTGAGGGGCTGCCATCCCCGTTAATATCAAATTCTATAAACGCGCGATGCGGCGCCACAATCCTCGGATCAATTTCATACGTCAGCCAGTTCTGCTGTACCCTGCGTTTTACGCCGTCAACATACCAACCATATTTTCCGCCAAAGTCAGCATTCCTGAAACTAAAGCCACCTTTATAGTTCGTCGTGGCCACCGCTCCATACGGACCGCTTACCGGACCACCTTCTCCATACGGCACCGCCGTCTCCGGCGTCGGCATCGGACGTGGCAGCGCTTTCGTCGGTGGCGATGGCCGGTCAATCGTCTTCTTTGGCGGTGTTACTTTGCCCTTTACCGGCAGCGCATCGTCGTCTTTTTCTACAGGCTTAGGCTGTGGCTCTGTCTGCGTTATGCCCTTGTTCTCATTGGCCACAATGTTGTCAGATTGCTCAGTCTTCGGGATCGGAATGCTGGCGCTCGCCAGCTGCGCCGTTACCGCGTCCCCTTCATTGATGCCCCAATCGTTCTTGGTGCTGTGCCAGTTCATGACATAGCCCAGGCCAAAGCCGCCCGCCACCAGCGCCAGGTGGAATGCAGCCGACAGTAGCAATGGTTTCTTCCATTGCTCCCGCTCGTAAAACAGGTTAGCCCTTGCGTATGCCATATCTGCAATTAGTAAATAGCAATTAGTGATTAGTAATTAGCCATTAGCTTTAACTACCAAAATCTTCGTCATCCCGAACCTCGTAAAACGAAGCCCGCGCTGTCTTCAGCGGGCGAAGTAGAGGTGAGGGACCTTGCGCTTATTGCCAATAATCACCAACATTTTTGTGGACCGCAGGCGCCCTCGCCTGCGATGAAAACTTTCCCGGCCAACATCACATCCAAAAAAATCTGCGCTAAATCCGCGCAAATCAGCGGCGATTATTTTTTCGCCGGCTGTATCGGCTCCGTAACAATGCTCACGTTCGTGATCCCCGCCGACTTCACTGCGCTCATGACCGTGGCAAACGCGCCAAAAGCCACGTTCTCATCCGCCCGCACATACACTGACTGCCCTCGCGGATCGCGAAATTTCTTCTTCAGCTTGTCGCCAATTTCGTCCAGCCGCACATGCTCATTGTCCAGATAAACTTCCTGCCCCTTGGTAATGGAAATCACCAGGCGCTCTTCAGAAACCTCTTTCACCACTTTCGTCTTGGGGACAGAAACCTCAATGCCAGACTGCAGCACCGGCGCCGTGACCATGAAAATAATCAGCAGCACCAGCACCACGTCAACAAAAGGCGTGACGTTAATTTCCGAGAGTGACGTCTCCGTGCGTCCGCTCTTTGTAGTAAATGCCATTAGCGCCCCCCGATGGAAGCATTGTCCACAATGAACGCACAGTCGCTGCCCGTACCTTCAGGTAGCGGTGAGCGAAGCGAGTGAGTTAAGGGCGAATGGGACGAATGCGCGCAAAGTCCGGTGGAAGAGCGGCCCTTTAGGGCCGCGTAAAGGCTCTCTCGAATTGGGGCTTTAGCCCCGGCGCCATCACAAGCAAAAATTGCCATCTTAGCGGCCCCCCGTAATCACTCCGGCCGTGCGCTCAATAAAGTTCAGCAGCTCCATGGCAAAGTCGTCCATGCGCGCGCCAAACTCCCGCATGCTGTGCGTGAACTGGTTGTACGCGATCACCGCCGGAATCGCGGCAAACAAGCCGGCCGCAGTCGTAATCAAAGCTTCAGAAATTCCCGGTGCCACAGCCCGTAGCGTGGCTGCGCCGGCATCGCCCAGGCCGTTGAACGCGTCAATAATGCCCCAGACCGTGCCAAACAATCCCACAAACGGCGCCACAGCACCCGTCGTCGCCAGCCATGGCAGCTTGCGCTCCAACCGCGAGAGCTCTTCAGAAGCGCCAATCTGCGCCGCTCGCTGTACCGCAGGAATATTCGAATCACCCTGCCGCCGATATTCGTCATAAGCGTTGTCAAACACCGCCACCAGCGGACTAGGCTTGAACTGGTCAGAGATCGCGGCAATATCCTGCAGCCGCTGCGCCTTGCGGAACGCGCGCAAAAATCTTCCACTCTGCGCCCGCGCCCGTCGAATGGCCGCCCACTTGGTAAGAATAATAGACCACGACATGATGCTGAATAGAAGAAGGATAACGAGCACCACCTGCGCCACAGCGCCGGTCTGCCGTATCAGGTTGAAGACCTGTGTGTCGAGGATAGTACCGCTGAGGGGGATTTGTGAAATTATCATTGCAAAGTCAACCGCCTCTATCAGTTAACCCTTGACCGTAACACCCCGCAAGGCCCACGTCAAACGCGATGAATCCAGTGGTTCAACAGGGTAAGCGCTTAGTTGAGAGAGTGTGAAGATTTAGAGAAAATTTTTCAATGGAGTCCCATTGAACTCAGCCGTAATGAACGGTTGGAAGCAGCCTGCTGGATAGCTGGCGCAAAACAAAATCAGAAAGAATTGTCCTTGCGCCGCAGGCCAGCGCGCAGCGAAGCGTAGCGCTTTTATATCTCAAGGTTGGCAGCTTGATTCTCGCCCCGCAAATTTGCTTGACAACTTTAGCGAATAAATAGAGAAATAGATTTATGGACAAACCGCTAAAGCCTATAAAGCTCGATGAGGTTGGCGAGTGGTCGGAGTTAAAACTTGAAATTCTTCGAAAATATGCCAGTGCATATACAAGAATTTTGAAAAACAACAAACTGCGTCCTGTTTACATAGATGGTTTTGCAGGGGCAGGACAGCACATAGCTCGGGATACGCAGGAATTAATTCTTGGCAGCCCTCTTAATGCTCTTAACATTGAGCCTCCGTTTGAGGAATTCTATTTGGTCGATTTGAAAGAAGAGCGTGTCGATAACCTCAAACAGCTTACAGCGGATAAAAAGAATGTGCATGTGTATAACGGCGACTCTAACAGTCTCCTTCTTTCTGAAGTCTTTCCGAAAATTCGTTACGAAGACTACAAGAGAGGCCTCTGTGTGCTCGATCCATACGGACTACATTTGAACTGGGAAGTTCTCAGAAAAGCTGCTGAGTCAAAAGTTCTTGAAATTTTTTTAAACTTTCCAGTTATGGATATGAACATGAATGTGCTCTTATGGCAGCCAGATAAAGCCACCCCAGAAAATATTCAACGTATGAATAATTTCTGGGGCGATGAATCTTGGCGAAATATTGCATACACGAATAAAATGACGCTCTTTGGACCAGAGGAAGAAAAGCAATCGAATGAAGTAATTGCTGCTGCATTTAGAGATCGCCTCAAAAATGTAGGTGGATTTAAATATGTTCCTGAGCCAGCCCCTATGAGGAATTCCAATGGAGCCGTTATTTATTATCTTTACTTCGCAGCGCAAGAGCCTGCTGCCGCTAATATTGTGACGGATATTTTAAATAGCTATAGAAAACAAGGAAAAATTCGTGGCTGATCACTCAAAAATCGAATGGACAGACGCAACCTGGAATCCTGTTCGTGGCTGTACCAAGATTAGTCCAGGCTGCAAGCATTGCTATGCAGAGACATTTGCAGAAAGATTTCGTGGAGTTGTGGGCCATCCTTACGAACATGGATTTGATACCCGTCTCGTCCCGGAAAAATTAGGGGAGCCATTTAAATGGTCGGCTCCCAAAATGGTTTTTGTGAACTCAATGAGTGATCTTTTCCATACCTTTGTTTCAAATGACTACATTGAGCAGGTTGCAAGGGTAATGGTCGCAGCCAATTGGCATACCTACCAGATACTCACGAAACGTGCTGAAAGAATTCAGGAGCTTTTGTCCAGCCGGCTCCGTTTTGCTGCGGAGGCGCAAAACATTTGGTGGGGTGTTAGCGTGGAGAACAGAAAACACGGCGTGCCTCGGATCAATCATTTACGTCAGTCTCCTGCAAAAACGCGCTTTTTATCGATAGAACCTCTGTTGGAAGA
>DASZMF010000128.1:0-2573 GCA_035552035.1 Candidatus Angelobacter sp. | reverse complement strand
TGGTTACGAACTGAGCCTGCAGGCATGCCACTGATTTTCAGCTTGCCGGAATCGACAGGCTGGGCCGCTGGCTCAGCCAGAACTTTTACAAATACTCTTCCAGCAATTGACCTCATGGCGCGCGCCGGAATATTTTCCACCGCAGTTGAAACCGGCGACACGTGAAGTGTGAATGTATCTTGCGGCAGTGAGTAGTTCGCCGGGAGCGTGCCTGCATCTACGCTGATTCTGTAATCGCCCGGCGCTACATCGTCAATTTCAAAGTCACCTGTATCCTGCGCTATGACGGTACGCTGGCGATTACCATCATCCAATGTCAGATGAACGCCGGCAAGGCCTTTGGCGTCCGGCGCTTTTTGTCCTTCAAAGCGCAGATCGTTGTACACGCTGCCGGTAACGCGAGCAAAATCGACAATACCAAAATTCACCACGCCAATTCGCTGCCGGATCAAATCTACCGACGCCATGTTTTTAGTGGTCATGCGCACTGGCCCGGAAAACTGCGTTAACGCCAGTGAAACCGTGTGCTCGCCCTGACCCACGTCAAAAAATTTATAGCGGCCCTGCTCGTCGGTCTCCGCCAGTTGGCCGTCATCCAGTTTTACCTGCAACCCGACTAAACCCTGCTCGCCATAATTAAAGGCGCCGTTCACATTGTTATCGCGGAAGACGCGGCCTTCAATGATTCGCGAGACGTGCCGCGTGGGCATCAATGTACTCGGCATGGCGCTGAAGCGTTTGGTAAATCCAAAATACAGAAGCGTGGAGCGCTGCACGGTGCCTGCGTTATTTCCCAGCACCCATATGTTGGTGAGGCCGGAGTTAAAGTCGAGCGACGGGCGTACCTGATAATTCAGCGAGTAGCCAACAAAGGGCGTCCAGGATTCGGTGGTTCCGGTGGAGGCACGTGCAAAAGAAACATTGGGATTCACGCTCAGCTTTTTGCCAAAACGCAGCTGCGCAGACGCCGAGATAGATGTGCTGATGGGAACCTGCGCTTGCAGCAGTGCCCTTACCTCAGGCGGCAGATTGTTCGATTGCACAAAGGAAATTGGGTCGAGCAAAAACAGATTCTGTAATTCCGGCGAGAGCACTTGCAGCTCTGAGCTCAGCTTTTGCACCAGTGAAGGATTGCGACGGTCCTGCTCAAAGCCAAACATCAGGCCGCCGCTCTTGATCTGAAATGAAACAGAATCGCGAACGGAGAACTCATCTTCAGAACTCAGCTGCAGCGGATCCTGCACGGAGCCAACCGTGAGTTCCGCGGCGTTGGCAATGCGCGGCGTGAATTGGTGCCGCCAATTGGTGTCAAAGCGATTGCCGGTGGTTGTCTGGTTTGAAAATCCGCCATCGTTGCGGCTGAAGGTGTAACTGAAATTTACATCGTCGTGCCGATCAATGCGCCACGCGAATGAAGGCGTCAGATAATCCGAGCTGCCCGCATGAATAATGGCGCCAAAAGGCTGTGTAACGGTGTGCTGATAGTAAAGCGCTTCGCTGATGCGGTCCGTCAATCCATAAGTAATTCCGGCCTTGGCTGAGGTTGTGCCGGAAAATAAAGACTGAATACGATTGAGCGGAAACAGTACGGAAGACGCGCCGCCAGAGGCAAAGAATGTGAGACGACGGCTGATGTAATTGAGGTCGCCGCGTCCCATGCCGCCGTGCGTGCTCACGCCGCCAGTGGTCTGGAAGGTCCATTCGTTGCTGAGCTGATAGTTAAAGCCGCCGGTCTGCATCAGATCATTGCGGCGTCCGCCGGTGGGATTAAGAAAGTCCACGGGCGAATCAATGTAGCTGGTCGTGGCAAATAAATTCAGGTTCTTGGACTGCTTGCGGCTGAATGAAAACCCGCCAATATCGTGCGTATTACCAAGCGACAGAAAATAAAACGGAACGGTTGATCCGCCGAAAAACATGTACTGGTTGTCGCCGCGCCGGAATGTAGCCTGAGCGCCGCGCAGTTCAACTGAGTCCGCATATGTGAACGGGCTGACATAACGTTGCGTGCCATTGTTCGTCAGGCTTACCACGTTGTCGAGCAAGCTTACGTCCATGCTGGGGCTGCGATACGCAATGGTTCCGTGCCGAAAATTGAAAGCATGTCCGCCATCAAGATCGTTGTCTTCCACCTGCGTATTTACATACAAGCGGCCTTGCGCGCCGGCAAGCTGCGTCCAGTAAAGATCATTTACAACTGCCGCAGTTGTCTGCCCGCCGGTGTTGGCAATTTGTACGCTGGAACCAAAGCTTCCCTGCGCCATCTCGCTCTGGCGACGAAGCTCTGAAGGTGGCAGCACCACCTGCGGCCGCTGCACCACGCGCAGCCGTATGCTGACCGGCTTTTCGTTCAGATAGCCGAGCAAAACAGTTTCGCCGCGCGTGAGGCCAAAGACCTGAAGACCGTCCATGGTGGTTTCAACGCGAGCAATGTCTGTATCCAGAACAATCAGGTTTGAGAGACCGGGCGTTGCAACCGTGCGTGACGATTGCCAATAGACTTCCACCAGTGTGGGCAAGCCAGCGTCAGCGGATTGTGCGACTGCAACAGGTCCAGGCGTGCACATTGCGAG
>DASZMF010000127.1:0-3620 GCA_035552035.1 Candidatus Angelobacter sp. | reverse complement strand
ACCCTACGCGATACACTTAATTTGCTCCAAAATATTATGTCTAACCCTTCAAAATGGGACCGGTCCGCCGAATACTGGAAGACGCTGCCGCGTACGACCAATTTTATTTTTCTGGGCGGCATTTTTTTCCTGTTTGTTTCTTTTGGCCTGGCCACCGGGTTCATCGGCCGGACCTGGGTTTATCTTTCGTTTACCTTTGTCTCTGCAATTGTTACTGGTGTTTTTTCCGCAGTATGGGCCTTCGCTGGTTTCCGCAAGGTGATCTGGTTAATGGCGGTTTTGCTGCCCTTGCAGATTGGCGTCTTTACATTCATTAATCGTTCCATGCTGCGCCATCTTCCTCCGTTTGAGCAGGTAGATTTCAGCCGCGATGTGGTGGCGCACCGGCTCATGCTGGAAGGCTATTTTGGGATGTTCTCCATTCTGGTTGCTTATTCTCTGCTGACTACCTTTGCTCGCAAAGAGGGAATACGCGTTTTTGTGGCGATGGCAGAAGTGCGGCTGGCGGCGGAAGTGCACCAGACGCTGGTTCCGGCTGTGGCGCAACGAATTGGAGCGTTTGAATTTTCTGGCATCTCGGTTCCCAGCGGGCAGGTGGGCGGCGACCTGGTTGACCTGATGCAACATGGCACGGAGTGGACTGCTTATGTTGCGGATGTTTCCGGTCATGGCGTTCCTGCGGGCATGATTATGGCGATGGTGAAAAGCGCAGCGCGCATGGGATCTGGTAGTGGTGAAAATCTTTCTGCGCTGCTGGGCGATCTGAATCGCGTGTTGCTCTCTGTTTCTGCGCCCAATGTTTTTGTTACCTTTGCCTGCATCAGTGGCTCCGGCGGCAGCAATATTCAATTTGCTCTGGCCGGCCACCTGCCAATTCTGCACTACAGCAAGCGGCTGCAAACGGTGGAAGAGCGAACGGTTGCCAACCTGCCGCTGGCTATTGTGACCGATGCAAAGTTTGAGTCTGCCAGCATTGAATGTGAAGAAGGCGATGTGCTGGCGATCCTGACCGATGGGCTTACAGAGACTGCTGATGCCGGCGGCCATGAACTGGATATCGAGCCGCTGAAAGAAGTTTTGCGGAAGTCTGCAGCGCAGCCTCTGCAGCAAATTGTTACTGCGATGCGTGACCGCGCTCTGGCCCAGGGTAAACAGGTGGACGACCAGACGGTGTTGCTGGTGCGTCGCGGGTGAAACTGAATCGAGTTCTACAGATTGAGTTGAGATTTCCGCTTGCGTTTGAGATTCCGTAACCCTGAATCTTGCGGTTCACGCACATCAGGTTCCTGATAACTAGATACAATAAACTTTCACAAAAAAGGAGAGACGCATGCGCGCTGTGCTGTGCAAAGAGTGGGCAGGACCGGAAAAGCTGACGGTGGAAGAAGTGGCGTCTGCGCCGATCAAAGATGGCGCTGTGCGCATTGCAGTGCATGCGGTGGGCATCAATTTTGCTGATTTGCTGCTGATTTCTGGACAGTACCAGGAGAAGCCTCCGTTTCCTTTTACGCCAGGCATGGAAGTTGCCGGCACGGTGATTGAAGTTGGCCGAAATGTGAGCACGCTGAGAGTGGGTGATCGCGTGATGGCGCTCACCGGCACTGGCGCATACGCCGACGAAGTGGTGATCGACGCGAATCGCGTGTATGAAATTCCTGACCAGATGGATTACGTTACCGCTGCCAGCTTTCCGGTGACTTACGGAACTTCTTACGGCGCGTTTGAGTGGCGCGCGCACCTGAAGGCGGGAGAGTGGCTGCTGGTGTTTGGTGCGTCCGGCGGCGTGGGGCTCACGGCTATTGAGATTGGCAAAGCCATAGGCGCTAAAGTAATTGCCTGCGCTAACGGTCCGGAAAAATTGGCCATTGCACAAGAGCATGGCGCGGACCATTTGATTGATTATTCGAAAGAAGATATTCGCGAACGAGTGAAGGCTATTACCGGCGGACGCGGCGCAGATGTGGTCTATGATCCTGTGGGTGGCGATGCGTTTGACGCCAGCCTGCGCTGTATTGCCTGGGGTGGACGGTTGATTGTGATTGGCTTTGCCTCCGGACGCATTCCGCAAGCACCGGCGAATATTCTGCTGGTGAAGAATATTGATGTCATCGGGTTTTATTGGGGATCGTACCAGGCGCGCAAGCCGGAGTTGTTGCGCGAGTCTTACGCCAAGTTGTTCCATTGGTATAAGGAAGGCAAGCTGAAGCCACATGTGTCTGCCCAACTGGATTTGAAAGATGTTGCGAAGGCAATGAACCTGCTGCGCGATCGGAAATCGACCGGCAAAGTGGTGCTGACTACGGGGCGGGAATAGCTTTACCGCAGAGGTCGTGAAGTTTTTTTCGTTTTGGTGGTCGGCGGAAAGTGATTGATGTTCTGCGGATGTGCCATCTTGTTTGGTCGATTCCATAATTTTTTTTAGTTCTTCACCGTCGATGTATTCGTAATATGTTTTTTTAGTCAGTCGGCTGCAACGTATCGGTGAAGACATTTCCTCTTTATGTTCCTTGGTGTCCTTTGTGGTTAAAAAGCTTTGTTCATCTAATAAAGAATCTGAAACCTTCCGCCGCTATCCAATATCAACAGACGTATTGATCAAGGAGAGAAATTCATGGCTACCCCAGTTGTTCTCATCACCGGCGCACTCACAGGTATTGGCCGTGCTACTGCGCTGGCGTTTGCTAAAGAAGGTGCGCGCCTGGTTGTCTCTGGGCGTCGCGATGCAGAAGGCGAGAAGCTGGTGGCTGAGCTGCGCAAGCTGGGCGCGGAAGCGGAGTATGTCCGCTCGGACGTGCGGCATGAAGACGATGTGCGCAACCTGGTGGACAAAACTGTCGCGCGCTTTGGCGGGCTGGATATTGCCATCAATAACGCTGGGACTGAAGGCCAGCCAGGTCCGGTGACCGAGCAGACGGCGGAAACTTACGCTGCCACTTTTGACACGAATGTTCTGGGCACGCTGTTGAGCATGAAACATGAACTGCGCGTGATGCTGCCGCAGAAGTCTGGCAGCATTGTGAATATTTCTTCCACGCTGGGTCAGCACGGTGCGCCCGGTGCTTCTGTGTATGTTGCCAGCAAGCATGCGGTGGAAGGGCTGACGAAATCGGCAGCGATGGAAGCTGCGGGATCTGGCGTGCGGGTGAATGTTGTCGCTCCGGGGCCGGTTGATACTGGAATGCTCACGCGATTCAGCGGCACAGACGAACGCAAGGCAGGACTGGTATCCGGCGTGCCGCTCCAGCGTATGGGCAAGCCAGAAGAGATTGCGCAGACGATAGTCTTCATCGCGTCTGACAAAGCGTCTTTTGTTACGGGCGCCATGATCGCCGTGGATGGCGGCAAAGCGGCGATGTAATCTGCTTTCGCCAAACGAGCGTTCGCATTGATGCCCGGTGAACGATCAAGAGCAAACTGTTCGTCGCGAGAAAAGGATTTATCATTGTGCCAGAGAAACCCATGCCAGAGAAACCCATGACAGAGAAACCAAAGAAGCTTCCAGGCCCTGACCATCCAATAACGATTGAACCGAGCAAAAAGCATATTGTTGTCTCCGTCGCCGGACGTGTAATTGCTGACACCAAAGATGCGCTGACTCTGCGTGAGGCCAAATATCCTGC
>DASZMF010000126.1:0-3823 GCA_035552035.1 Candidatus Angelobacter sp. | reverse complement strand
ACGATCACACTCTTCAGCGCCACCTACGCTTCCGCACTGAGTGGCGGAAACGGCGGAGGGCAAGACGGCAGCGGCGCCGGCATGACAATTGGCAAAGGCAATAATGGCCAAGGCGGCGGAAACCTAAACAGCAGCGGCAACCAAAAAGGCAAACTTTCCGGCAGCGGCGGCGGAAGCAGCAGCGGCTCTGGAAATGGCGGAGCTAACAGCGGCGGCGGAAATTCCGGTGGTGGAAATTCCGGTGGTGGTAACGCTGGAGGCGGAAATGGTGGAGCTACCGGCGGCGGCAATAGTGGCGGTGGAAATGGCGGAGCTAACAGCGGTGGCGGAAATTCTGGCGGCAACGGCGGAGCCAACAGTGGCGGTGGCGGTGGCATAACTGTCGGCGGTGGAAATGGCGGGACTGGAAGCGGTCGCCAGGGCGGCGGTGGTGAAAATGGCGGCGGCAGTGGCAAGGGCGGTAGCGGCGGCGGCAGCGGAAAAGGCGGCGGTGGAAATGGCGGCGGAAACGCTGGCGTTGGCGGGCATGACGGCCGTGGCTTAGGCTCTCTTAAAACCGCAACTATCCCTGGCCCGACGGCAGCTGAGTTGGCCAACTTAATCACTGACAAGAAAGCGGCAATCGCTTTGGGCAAAGCTTTCTTCTGGGAAATGCAATTTGGCAGCGACGGCAAGACTGCTTGCGCTAGCTGCCACTTCAATGCCGGCGCGGACAGCCGCACGGGCAATCAAATTGATCCAGGCCAGCGTCGCGTTGACGCCAATGGCTTCCCGGCTCCGGACTCCAACACGTTCCACGCAAACTTTGGTCCGAACCACGCTCTGGCAATGAGCGACTTCCCTCTTCACACCACGGCCAGCGACAACAACAACATTGTTGGTTCGCAAGGTGTGTTCCGTAATAATTTCAACGACGTAATTCTCGGCCAGGGTACTGAAGACGAAACCAGCATCGTTGATCCGGTGTGGAGCATCGCCGACGGCAACAGCGGCACCTTGAACGTCCGCCGCTCAACGCCGCGCAACGCTCCTTCCGTCATCAACGCGGTATTCAACTCCCGCAATTTCTGGGACGGTCGTGCGCAGAGCACCTTCAACGGCGTAGATCCTTTCGGCGCCGGCGATCCCGCTGCACGCCTTCTCCAGACGGATCCAAACAATCTCAACGCAACTGTTGAAGTAGCGTTGCGTTTGTCGAATTCATCGCTCGCATCGCAGGCCGTTGGGCCTCCGGGCAGCGACATTGAAATGTCCGCAACAGGTCGTCCATTTGTGAAGATGGGCAAAAAGATGCTCACACTCACGCCTCTCGGCTTGCAGCAGGTTGCCACCGACGACAGCGTTCTGGGCGGCTTGAGCGCAATGCCCAACAACGGACTCACGTCCAATTACATCACCATGATTCAGGCTGCGTTCCAACCCAAGTGGTGGAACTCCAACGTCGTTGTCGACGCAAACAGCAACTATCTGCACAACGGCACGCCGGCAAACACCAACGAGTATTCACAGATGGAATACAACTTCTCCATGTTCTGGGGCGTTGCAATTCAGATGTACGAATCCACGCTGGTTTCAGATAACTCGCGCTTTGACCAGTTCGTCGATGGAAACCGCAATGCTCTAACTTCAATTGAGCAGACCGGTCTCGATCGCTTCCAGGGCAAAGGCGGATGCATCAACTGCCACAACGGAGTTGAGTTCACTGATGCTTCAGTTTCAAACATCGTGGCCAAAGGCACCGTGGTTGAGCAGCTCTCTGGCGGACGCTGGCATGATATCGGCTTCCACAATATCGGCCTTCGCCCAACAGACGACGATATGGGCATCGCCGCTTCTGATCCTTCCGGACTGGCCTCACTCTCCGTGGCGCAACTCGCGTCCCTGGGACAGGTCAGCGGTACTCCGGTTCCAGCAGGAGCGCCCGTTGCCGTAGTCGGAGCCGTAAAGACTCCAAGCCTGCGCAACGTTGAGTTGACTGCGCCGTACTTCTTGAACGGTGGTCAGGCCACTCTGGCACAACTGGTGGATTTCTATAGCCGCGGCGGCGACTTCCGCACCGTGGACCAGGATCCCAAACTTCAACCCGTAAGCTTCAGCACCGACGATAAAGCCGCCGTTGTAGCTTTCCTGAAATCACTTACCGACGAGCGCGTGCGCAGTCAAAGCGCGCCCTTCGATCACCCATCACTCCTGGTTCCGAACGGGGCAATCGTCAGCAACGGTGCAATGACCGAGCAGATGATACTCATCCCCGCCACAGGCGCCAGCGGCGGAGCAGCCATGACCAAGTTCTGCGATTCACTGGTCGGGGCCTCTTCGGCAACATGCCAGTAAAGGATTAGTAAGTTGCAGAGTAAGAAAGTAGCGCAGCGTTAGACTCGATCAAATGCTTGAGTCAAACTTGAGAGGCCGCAAAAAAAGGCGGCCTCTCATTTTTTTGTATGCGCCTGTTCCTTATAAGATGAAGGCATGAGCAAAGCACCTACAGAGCGCTTTAGTGATCGCGTCGATAACTATATTCGCTACCGTCCGGGATATCCGGCGGAGGTACTGGAGGCTTTGCGGCTGGAGTGCGGGCTGCGTCCGGATCATGTGATTGCTGAGATTGCTTCGGGCACGGGGATCTTTACGCGACTGCTGCTGGAGAATGGCAACAAGGTGTTTGCCGTCGAGCCCAATGCGGAGATGCGGGCTGCGGGAAGCCAGTTGAAGGAAACTTATCCTAACGTGGTTCCGGTGCTGGGCACGGCGGAAGAGACCACGCTGGCGGCGGCGTCAGTGGATTTTGTTGTGGCGGCGCAGGCGGCGCACTGGTTCCATCCGCAAAAAGCGCGGGCGGAGTTTGCGCGCATTCTCAAGCCCAGGGGATGGTGCGTGTTGCTGTGGAATGAACGTCCTGTCAGCGGCACCAGCTTTTTAGAGGATTACGAACAGCTTCTGCACACGTATTGCCCCGAGTACAAGGAAAAACGCCATGGCAAGACGGCCGTGATCGTCCGCGAGTTTTTTGGCGAGGGCCAATACCAGGAGCGGATTTTTAAATACGCGCAGCAGTTCGATCTCGCCGGCCTTACCGGGCGATTGCTCTCATCTTCTTATTGTCCGCTGGAGGGCGATCCAAACTATGCGCCGATGCTGCGCGAGCTTGCGCGCATTTTCAATCTTCACGCGCGGGAAAATAAGGTGCAGATTGATTACGAGACGCGGGTGTATTTCAGCCAGCTGTAAAGCTTTCATCGCGGAGAAAAATCTTTCACCACGGAGACACGGAGGCACGGAGAAAACCCGGAAATCTAGCCGCAGATTTACGCGGATGAGCGCTGATCGGAAAACGGTAAAGGCTTACCACGGATGAACACGGATTTAACGGATTGGCACGGACGGGAAACTGGGATCCGTTTTGCTTGTCTTTAATTCTGCTTGTCTTTAATTCTGCTTGTCTTTGATTTTTGCTTTCTTGATTTTGCGGCTTTTTGATTTCTTTCCTGATCTGCGATCATCTGCGCAAATCAGCGGCAAAAGCTTTTGCTTTCCGATCACGGCGATCACCCGATGACCAGATCACCCGATGCTTTACCAGTACGTCAAATTTACCTTATCCAGATACACGGAATACGGCGTGCCGTTCAGGTTGGCGTCGGATTGGTAGGCCACGTCCACGCCCTGTTCGGTATCGGCTGTGTGCGCCATGCTTATGTTCACCACACCGCGATTTCCATTCACTGAGACAGCGTCAAAAATCACGTTGCCGTTTGCATCGCGTTCAAATTCCCACACCAGATGGTTCCATGTGTTGGCCGTCGGCACGGCGCAGCTCACGGCT
>DASZMF010000125.1:0-8545 GCA_035552035.1 Candidatus Angelobacter sp. | reverse complement strand
GCTTTTCCAGCCTGCCCAGATGGGTGATCCATAAGCTGCGGGTAGCCGGATCAATTTCCGCGCCGTGCAGGTCTTTCACCACCGCCCTGGTACGGTCCACCACTCGACCCAGTCGATTACCAGTACCCAGCGAGAGCAGAGAGGATGCATTCGTAAATACCGCCGGTGCGGCGATTAGCGTGAGCACGGCAAAAGGGCTGTCCGAGACGGGCGATATCATTTGCCCAATAGTATGCAGCCTGCGACTCGTCATTGGGAAGAAGCACGCAAGGTTCAGAGCTTGGTGCTTAACCAGGGTTAGACAGCCAGTTGAGTGCAGCATTATCCTGCTGGCATGGCTTTTGATTCAATTCGCCTCATCACCTTTGATTGTTACGGCACGCTGATCGACTGGGAAAACGGCATGCTGGCTGCGCTGCGTCCGGTGCTTTCGCGGGGCGGGCATAAAGTTTCTGACACACGAATTCTGGAACTGTACGGCGAGATTGAAGCTGAAATCGAAGCCGGTCCTTACTTGCCTTATCGGCAGGTGCTGGCGCAGGTTGCGCTGGGAATTGGCAGCCGGGTGGGAGTGAATCTTTCCACGGAAGATGGACGTACGTTTGCTGATTCGCTGACACGCTGGAAGCCTTTCGTCGATACGCTGCCAGCGCTGCAAGGATTGGCAAGAAAATTCCGGTTGGCCATTATCTCCAATGTGGATGATGATCTTTTTGCCGAGACCAGAAAAAAACTTGCGCCGGTTGAATTTGATTTTGTGGTTACCGCGCAGCAGATGCAGGCGTATAAACCTGCAATCAAGAATTTTGAAGAGGCCATCCGCCGCAGTGGGCTGAGCAAAGACCAGATCATGCACGTGGGCCAGAGCATTTACCACGATGTTGAACCAGCCAACGCTCTGGGGATCGTGAATGCGTGGGTGAACCGGCCGTCGATCAGGGCTGGCGCAGGTCCAGTAAAAATGGGAACCGGCAAACCGACATATGAGGTCCGCACGCTGATAGAGCTTTCAGCGCTGCTGACTTCTGCGGGAGCCTGATTCGCCAAGCTTATCTCTGCAGAGACTGATTGTGCTTGGCGTCGGTTGTGTTAAGCGGCCGATTGCTGCTTGGGAAATAGCAGCGGCTCCAGCAGTACCTGACGCGTTTCTTCTGAGGTCAAACGCTCGTCAGCGGAATAAAACTCCACGGCACCCCGGCGCGACTGCCGCATGGAGAGCATTCCGCCTTCAGGAACGCCGGCACTCTTCTGGCCGATGGCCGAGTACTCATAGCGCACGTTGCGATTCTCAAAGTCAGCGGTGAGCGTTACTTCTAATCCTGAGGCCGAGTTCTTGAAGCGATACTGGTTTTCGCCGTCCGTGGACAAATCTGCGCCGGAACCTTGCGCATTGAATTCTGCTACATCGGCGCGCAGTTCGTTGCCAAGGGCCGTCCAGCGCGCGTGCGCGGCGGCAGTAAATTGGTTTTCAGGGTCGGGTTGATTCCCGGACTTCTCAGCGGTTTGGCGAAGGTGTTCCTGTATCCAGCCCATATTTATGGGATGGCAAATTGAGCAAAGCAGATGGCTGGCGATCCTCGAGGTGCTTAAAAAGAAATCGCTAAACAGAAACAGCTAAAAAGAAAGCTGCCGAAAAAGACAGCTTGCCGCAAGAAGAAAGCGCAGCCCAAAAGCCGCGCCTGAGAATCTCTGAATAGAGCAAGTTACTCTTGTGTAGGAGCCGGTTCAATCTGCACAAATTGCCAGCCAAAGCGGCCCTTAATGCAGAGGTTGCCGTGCGTCACGCTGTGGTCGAGCGGCGAGGTTACGCGGACTATCTTGCCTGCCTGCTGATGCACGGTCAGGTCGCAGCCCACGCCGCAATAGGGGCAGATGGTGTCGGTCTGGGTCTGCTGGCTTTCGTCCCATGTACCGGCCTGGCGCATGTCATATTCGCTTTTGAACATCAGCGCGCCGGTGGGGCAGACGCCGATGCAGTTGCCGCAATAGACGCAGGCAGATTCCGGCAGGGGCACATCAAATTCCGTGGCAATGTGCGCGGAGAAGCCGCGTCCGGCGACGGCAATGGCGAAGGTGTTTTGCGCGTCCACGCCGCAGGCTTCCACGCACTTGTAGCAGAGCACGCATTTGGAATAATCGCGAACATATAGATCATTGTCGATCTTCACCGGCTGGGCGACCGTGGCTTGCGCCGTGCCAAAGCGCTCGGGGTTGGCGGCGTATTGCTCAATATAGCCTTGCATGTTGGGAGCAGTGGAAAGATCAACGGACGATGCCAGAAATTCCAGCACTACTTTGCGGCTCAGGCGGACGCGCTCTGAGTCCGTCTTGATGGACATGTTGGGTTCCACTTTGCGTGAGCAGGCAGGAACGAGCGTGCGCGCGCCTTCCATTTCGACAACGCAGACGCGGCATACGTTGACCGGCGTGAGGCTTTCCAGATAGCAGAGTGTCGGCGTTTCAATGCCAATTTTTTTCGCGGCATCAAGAATGGTGGAGCCTTCCGGCACGGAGACAGCCTGACCGTCAATCTTGATTTCAATCAAGCGGCGTTCAACGTGTGGCGCTTGTGGAATCGGCCCGCGCGGCAGTGGAATGGTGGGCTGCGGCGCGATCATCTGCTGTTCGTTGATAGTGTTTGTGTTGGTATCACTCATTGAAATAGGCTCCATCGGTTTAAGGCCGACTCCAGAGCACTGGAAGCAGTCTGGCCAAGACCGCAAATTGAGGCGTCGCGCATGGCTTGTCCCATCTCGCGTAATAACTTTACTTCCTGTTCCGTTGATCCAAGAGGCTTGCCGTCTGTGAGACGTTTGAGTGCTTCTTCCTGGCGCGTAACGCCAACGCGGCAGGGAACGCACTGCCCGCAGGTCTCATGATGGAAGAAGCTGGCAATGCGCAGCAGGATGCGGCGAAGATCGATTGTGTCGTCGAATAACATGACAACGCCGGAACCAAGCGTGGCTCCAATGGCGCGCGTGCCTTCAAAAGTCAACGGTGTGTCGAGTTCCTGTGGCGTAACAAAACCGCCTGCCGCGCCGCCCAGCAGGATGGCTTGCAGTTTGCCGCTGCCGGTGACGCCGCCGGCCAGATCGATGAGCTGGCGCAGCGTTGCACCCATGGTGATTTCATACACACCCGCCCGCGCGATGTGTCCGCAGAGGCAGAAGAGCCGCGTGCCAGCGGAATTCTCCGTGCCCAGCTTGGCGTAAGCAGCGCCGCCGTCATGCAGGATGCCAGGAACGTTGACTAAAGTTTCTACGTTGTTGACTGCCGTAGGCAGGCGGAAGACGCCAGCCTGCGTGGGAAATGGTGGCTTGTTGCGTGGCTCGCCGCGATAACCTTCAATCGAATTGAAGAGCGCGGTTTCTTCACCGCAGATGTAAGCGCCAGCGCCGCGGCGAATTTCGATATTGAATTCAAAATCGCGGCCCAGAATATTTTTGCCCAGCAGGCCATTCTGGTTGGCGGAATCAATGGCGTGCTGCATTTTTTCAGCAGCCAGCGGATACTCGCCGCGCAGGTAGATAAAGCCGAGCCGCGCGCCGGTGACAAAGCCGCCGATGGTGAGGCCTTCAATCAAGGCAAAGGGATCGCCTTCCATCAAAATGCGGTCTTTAAATGTGCCGGGTTCAGATTCGTCAGCATTGCAGATGATGTAATGCGCGCGCTTGGGATTGTTCTCCAGCAGGTTGCGCTGCTGGTGGAGTGCTTCCCACTTTTTTGCCGTGGGGAAGGCTGCGCCACCGCGGCCTAAAAGTTTTGAAGCAGAAAGCTCACGCAGAACGCCTTCAGGGCCCATGTCGAGAGCTTTTTTCAGAGCTTCATAGCCACCAAGCTTGCGATAGTCATCCAGGTTGCCAGAGCTGCCAGCGGCAATGTTTTTCAAGAGCCGTAGCTGGCCGGTGCCATTTTGTGCAGCGCCATTTTGAGCCTGCGGAACGCTGGCCTTGAGGCTGAGCGTATCGGCGTCAGCGGGAAGTTTGTTGGCAGCAGCGTCATTGAGTAACTGCACAATGCCGTCGGCTGTTGCCGGAGCAAGAACGCGTTCTTTGTGCTCTACGCCGGCAACACTTACGAGGGACGCCGTCGCGCGTTCGCATAATCCCAGACATTGGCTGCGGAGCCATGTGCCGCGTCCGCCGGCGCAGGGCGAACCTGCAGGGCCAAGTTTCTTTTCAAGATCAGAGCAGATCTGTTCCGCGCCGTGAGTTACGCAAGCGATGTCATCGCATACGTGAGCGACAATCGGCGGCCGAGGCTTCAAGGCATACAGTCCGTAGAAAGAAGCGACGCCGTAAACTTCGGCGGGCGCGATATCCAACCGGAGAGCCGCGTAGTTCAATGCGCCGGGACTGATCCAGCCAATATGGTTTTGTACTGCGTGCAGAACAGGCAGCAGCAGCGTGCGCTGGTCTTGGGCTTTGTGCGCGCCGCCATAGGCGACGCGGCCATCTGCTTCAATCGCTCGTTCTCCACCTGTCCAACCTGAATCCGGCGCGCCCAATATGGAATCTACAGCGGCTTTTTCTTCGGCAGTGGCGGTCGCACCTGTCAGGTGAAGGTCCAATTATTCCTCCGCGTACTTTTCTATCCGGATGGCCGTGGCCTTGAACTCTGAAACTCCGGACTTGGGGTCAACAGCATTGATGGTCAAATCATTGGTTGAAATCTGCTCGTGCGAATGGACTGACAAAAACGCCAGCCCTGGACGCAACGCAGAATCAAAACGCACCGGCGCAATCACGTTGCCACGGCGCGAGAAGACACGTACCTTTTCACCTTCGCTCACTTTGTAGCGGAGGCCATCTTCCGGTGAAAGTCCAATCGCTTCTTTGCGGCGCAGAGGAGAAGAGAATTTTTCCGTCTGCACGCCGGTGTTGTAATCATCCAGACGGCGGCCGGTGGTCAGGCGGATCGGATATTCCGCGTCAAGCTTGTCCACCGGAGGAACGTTCTCTACCATGTGAAATGGCGCGCGCGGGCCAATCAATGGTTCAGCCCAGAGGCGGCTATGCAGGAACAATTCGCCAGGATGCGTTTCGTCATAGCAGGGCCATTGGATGCCACCCATATTTTCCAGACGCTCGTAGCTCATGCCCGCAACCATGGGAGTAAGCTTGCGCAACTCGTCCCATATGCACTCAGAGTCGGCACAGCCCCAGTCATGGCCAAGGCGATGTGCCAAATCGTAAATAATGTCGATATCGTTGCGAACACCCGGCGGCGGTGGCACAGCCGCACGAACACGCTGCACGCGACGCTCACTGTTGGTGAACGTGCCTTCGGTTTCGCACCAGCCGGCAGTGCCGGGTAATACCACGTCTGCAAGTTCGGCCGTTGCAGTATAAAAAAGGTCTTGCACCACGAGAAAATCCAAACTGTGCAGTAAGTGCAGCACATGGTTGCGGTCAGCTTCTGAATCCACCGGATTCTCGCCCAGCACAAAAAGCGTTTTTAGTTCGCCGCGCTCCATGGCGTCAAACATGCCGCTCAGGTGCCAGCCGCGTTTCGGCGGTAGCTTCATGCCGTAAGCTTTTTCAAACTTGGCGCGAATTTCATCGTTCTCAACGTGCTGGAATCCGGGGAAGCGATCAGGGATCGCGCCCATGTCGCCGCCGCCCTGTACGTTATTCTGGCCGCGCAGAGGGCATACGCCGCTGCCATAGCGGCCCACGTGTCCAGTGAGCAGCGCCAGATTGATCAAAGAGGTTACGTTATCCACCGCGTTGTGGTGCTCTGTGATGCCGAGCGTCCAGCAAATCTGCGCCATGGGTGCTTTAGCATAGGCGTGCGCCGTCTGCCGGATAATGTGCGCAGGAACCCCGGTGTCTTCTTCCGCCCGCTCCAGCGTGTATTTTTCTACGTGCGCTTTATATTCCTCAAAGTAGCTGGTGGAATGCTTGATGAACTTTTCATCGGCCAGGCCAGCATGAATAATTTCGCGCCCCATGGCGTTAGCCAGGGAGATGTCAGAGCCTACGTCAAGGCCCAGCCACACGTCTGCCCACTGCGCAGACGAGGTGCGCCGGGGGTCAACCACAAACATTTTTGCACCGTTCCGTATGCCCTTGAGCACGTGATGAAAAAAGATGGGGTGCGTTTCACGCGAATTCGAACCCCACATCAGGATTACATCCGTCTCTTCAATTTCCTTATACGAACTGGTGCCGCCACCTGCTCCAAAAACCGCCGCCAGACCGGCGACGCTAGGGGCATGTCAAGTACGGTTGCAGCTATCAATGTTGTTCGTCTTCATCACGGTGCGGACGAACTTTTGCGCTGCATAATTCAACTCGTTGGTGGTCTTGGAGCAGCTGAACATGCCAAAGTCCCGCGGATCATTCTTGTCGATTGACCGTTGGAAAGCTTCAGCAACCCGGCCCATCGCTTCGTCCCAAGTGGCAGGACGATGCACTCCGTTTTCACGGACGAGCGGCTGGGTCAGCCTTTTTTTATTTGGTTGATGCATAACGGGCCTCTTCTACAAAATCGTTAGCACTCACAGGCTGAAACTATGCGCTGCATACATGGTTTAGAGCCTTGTATGCAGCGAAAGGTTACAGTTGAATAGATGTCAGGCAGATACCTTTTGCGTCATTTATTTAGCTGGTGCTGCCGGTGCCGGAGAGCCTGCTGGGGCAGCAGGCGCAGTGGTAACAGGCGCCATGGTAGTAGCCGGCGGAGGAGTTATGAACAGCTTCTTCGCGTTCTTCCAAAGCTGAGTCACTCCCCAGGCCCAGGGCGTTCCTACCAAGAGCCAGGCAAACAAAACCAGCACTGCAGGCGTTTTCTTCATTTGACCACTCATATATTTGCTCCTTTGGGCGATTTATCGCGCCATGGTTGCTGGCTTAAGCCGTTGCAAGCTTCTTGTTTGTGTCTTCAGAGGTCTGGTACCAGTATTTGGAATTCACTGGCCGAACCATTGCATTGGCCACCAGGCCGACCATCAGCAATCCAACCATTACATAGAGAACGGTGGAGTATGCGTCAGCCAGCGGAACGCCCTTGTTCTTCTCATATTCGCGGATGTAGTTCACCAGCACGGGGCCAAAAACACCGGCAGCCGACCACGCGGTCAAGAGCCGCCCGTGAATGGCGCCAACTTCCATGGTGCCAAACAAGTCGCGCAAATAAGCAGGAATGGTGGCAAAGCCGCCGCCATACATGGTGAGAATCACGGCGCAGATACAGACAAAAAGCGGAATGCTGTTCCAGCCGCTTACACCCGCATGAGGCGCCATGTAATAAAGGATTCCGCCCAGAATAAAGAAGGCAAAGTAAGTGTTCTTGCGGCCAATGTAGTCGGAGATGCTGGACCACACGAAGCGTCCGCCCATGTTGAAGAGGCTGAGCAGCGCCACAAATCCGCCTGCTGCTGCAGCGGTGATCCTGCCTTTGAACAGCTCCTGAATCATGGGTGAAGCCTGTTCCAGAATTCCGATTCCAGCGGTAACGTTCATGCACAAAACGATCCAGAGCAGCCAGAATTGCGGCGTGCCAAAAGCGGCGTTCACTTCAACGCTGTGCGTGGTAACCAGGGCCTGGGGCTTCGTAGGAGCGACCCAGCCTTCCGGCTTCCATCCGGCTTCCGGCACGCGCACAGTGAAGACGCCGAACATCATGGCAATGAAGTAAATCGCGCCCATGACCAAAAATGTTTTCTCCACGCCCAGATCGTGGTCGGTGCGGAAGGCTGCCATCAGGTTGGTAGCCAGTGGCGAACCGATCAACGCGCCGCCGCCAAAGCCCATGATAGCCATGCCTGTCGCCATGCCTGGGCGATCAGGGAACCATTTAATCAGCGTGGAAACCGGCGAGATGTAACCGAGACCCAGGCCGATTCCGCCAATCACGCCATAGCCGAGATAAACCAGCCAAAGCTGATGAACCTGTACGCCGATGGCAGAAACAAAAAAGCCGCTGGCAAAGCACACAGCGGAGGCAAACATGGCCTTGCGGGGGCCGGCTTTTTCCAGCCATTTGCCGAAAATAGCGGCAGACAGGCCCAGGAAAACAATGGCGATGCTGAAGATCCAGCCGAGGTCAGTGAATTTCCAGTCGGCAACGTTTGGACTATCAACACCGGGCAGGGCTTTAAGGCCTCCACCTGCGGTGGCAACCTGTACCAGGTAATTCAACGGTTTCTTGAATACGCTGAAAGCATAAACCTGGCCAATTGCCAGGTGGATGGAAAGAGCTGCTGGGGGAACCAGCCACCGGCTGAATCCCGGTTGAGCAATAGAGCGATTGCGATCCAAAAAGGATAATGCGGCCATTAAACATACCTCTTATTGAAGTGGCGTTCTTACTGACTGTACGCGCAGCAAAAGCCGTGGCAGGTCGATTTAACCCGGCTGCAAATCTCCAGGACTCTGTCTGAGTTGTTGGGACAGGGGGCGTCCAGGATTGTGTTCTCGATTTCGCGAAAGGTTAACATTTACCTAGGCGATATATCAAATAGTTTTTTCTGATCGCCGCATCTGGCGCGCCCAATAATATTTCTATATCAAAATGAAAAGATGACGCCACGCAGTAATTT
>DASZMF010000124.1:0-9674 GCA_035552035.1 Candidatus Angelobacter sp. | reverse complement strand
CCCGGCGGGCGCAAAAGAATAGTTTCGTCCCATCGCGTTATACTGGTTAGTTTCATATAGCCCGTGGAGGATACATGGCCTCATCCGCAGTCAGTTACGCAAAAGAAAACCAGCAGAAGTTTTTAGGCGAGCTGAAAGACCTGCTCCGCATTCCCAGCGTGAGCACCGCTCCAGAAAATAAAGAAGATGTCCGCCGCGCCGCCATGTTTGTGGCCGACGACATGCGCCGCATTGGCCTGGAAAATGTTGATGTCATTCCAACCAAAAACCATCCGCTGGTTTATGGCGACTGGCTCCACGCGCCGGGCAAGCCCACGGTCCTCTGTTATGCGCACTATGACGTGCAGCCACCCGATCCGCTCAATGAATGGCTCACGCCACCGTTTGAGCCCACCGAGCGCAATAACAATATTTACGCGCGCGGCGCCGTGGACGACAAAGGCCAGCTCTGGATGGAGATCAAGGCCGTGGAAGCGCTCTTCCGCGCCAACAACGGCAAGCTGCCCATCAACGTAAAGTTCATTATTGAAGGTGAAGAAGAAGTAGGCGGCGAGTCGATTGCGGCATACGTGCGAGCTGAGAAAACCAAGTTGAAGGCCGACTTTGCTCTGGTGTGTGACACAGAATTATTCGCGCCAAATCTTCCCACGCTCTGCGTTGGACTGCGCGGGCTGGTCTATACAGAGATTGAAGCGCAAGGCCCCAAGACTGATTTGCACTCTGGCATGTACGGCGGTGCGGCGCCTAATCCATTTTTCGCGCTGATTGAGATCATCAGCAAGCTGAAAGATGCCAAAGGCAAAATCTTGATCCCCGGTTTTTATACTGGCGTAAAAGCTCCCAGCAAAGATGAACTTAAAGCCTGGAAACGTCTGCCATTTAAAGAAGAGCACTACCGCAAGACCGAAGTTGGATCAAAAGTCCTCACCGGCGAGCCCGGCTATTCTGTGCTCTATCGCACATGGGCGCGCCCCACGCTGGAAGTCCACGGCATGCCCGGAGGATTTACCGCTCCCGGCGCCAAGACGGTGATTCCCGCGCGCGCGTTTGCCAAAGTATCTATGCGGCTGGTGCCGAATCAGGATCCGGACGCGATCCTGAAAAAATATACGGCATACGTGAAGAAGCTCACGCCCAAGGGAATTGAAACCAAGATCAAAGTCTTCAGCAAAGGGCCGGCATGCGTAGTCGGCACAGACAATCGCTTCATCAAAGCCGCAACGCAGGCACTGCGCGATGTTTTCAAAAAAGAGACGGTCTTCATCCGCTCCGGCGGATCAATTCCTATCGTTACCGATTTTCAAGACGTGCTCAATCTTCCCAGCGTGATGATGGGTTTTGGCCTGCCTGACGACAATCTGCATGCGCCGAACGAAAAGTTTCATATCCCAAATTTCTATCGCGGGATTGAATCGATCATTACGTTCTTTGAGAAGCTGGGAGAGTAAAGGACATCGGGGGATTTGGTGATCGCGCGTGATCGGGTGATTGTGTTAAAACATTTCATGCTTGATGCACTATTAATCACCGAATGCTCAAAAAGATTTAGGATTGATTCGTATCAGGGCAGGGGCTTCAGCCGCTGATCGCACAATAAAAAGGGGCAGATGGTCCTCGTCTGGGAACCAATTCAAGACTTGCCGGATGACTGGAGTTCTCTTACTGATGGAGAACTCGGTCCTCTGCTGCAATTCTGGAATGACCAGCGAACCGATCTTGAGCAAAGCGGCGCTTTGGCTGAGTTCAGCAAGCGCCTTTCACGCGAATGGTCGATTGAAACCGGGCAGATCGAAGGCGTGTATGACATTGACCGTGGCATCACGCAGACACTGATAGAACGCGGCATTGATGCCGACCTGATTGGCAATCATCCCGGCCAAAAACCACCGGAACTCATTGCCGCCATCATTCAAGATCATGCCGATGTATTGGAAGGCCTGTTTCAATTCGTAAAAGGCGACCGGCCCATTTCAAAAAGCTATATCCACGAATTGCATGCAGCCCTATTGCGTCATCAAGACACAAGCATGATGGTGGACCAATTCGGAAGCCTGTTTGAATCCAAATTATCCAAAGGTAAATATAAAGAGTGGCCGAACAATCCCAAGAAGGCCGATGGCAGCACTCATCAATATTGCCGGCCCGAACAAGTCGATTCTGAAATGGAGCGTTTGCTAACACTGCATGCTCAGCACGAGAAAAAAGGTGTGCCAGTAGAAATCGAGGCGGCCTGGCTACATCATCGGTTTACCCAAATCCATCCTTATCAGGACGGTAACGGACGAGTGGCGCGAGCGCTGGCGAGTTTAATCTTCATCAGAGCGGGGTGGTTTCCAGTAGTGGTTGTACGGGATGATCGGACTCGGTATATCGATGCGCTGGAAATAGCAGATACCGGAAATATAAAGCCACTCATTTCTTTTTTTGTCGACAGACAAAAACGAGAGTTGATTGAGGCAATGCAAACTGCTGCTGACGTCAAACATATCGAGAGCGTCGAGGATGCAATCTCTGCGGCACAACGCGTGTTGGCGGCATCGGGAAAAAATCCTGATCCCACTGTCTGGTTAGCCACTAAACAGATCGCCGATCGTTTAATGAATACGGCAAGGAAACGAATGGAGCAAATTGCGAATTCGTTGTCTACCGAGGTAGGTGTAGTGAGACCTGAGTTCGAATTTACCCACGGTACTTCGTATGATTTGCTTCCTTCCCTTCGACCTTTTACCCCTAATCGGGAGGAATATGAACGGATTGCTCCGCTCATGATCCGAAACGCAAGGAAGAGAAAGAGTATTGAGGTTCAGGCATACGCAATTGGAACCAAGTGGGAAGGCATAATTGGAATAATAGTGGCATTTGGAAGTGGGCAAAATGATGCAATAGTCGCATCGAGAAACTTCTTTCAAGTCAACTATGCGGAGTCTTTCGAGAGTGCCGAACGCCGCTTCCGTCCTTGGCTCGAAGAATCACTCGTCAATGCCCTTACTCTTTGGCGCAAAAGTCTCTAAACCCACCACCTTAATCCTTAAGCCCCTCATGCCTCCCTGTACCAATTCCCGTTTTAACAGCTTGCCCAGTTGCACCATTCGCGCTACAGTTTATGTAGCTCTCCGATTCTTCCGTCCTCTTAATAACGACCTCACATGTGTATTTAGGCCAATAGTTGCACAAGGGGTGCGACATCCTGTGGTTTAGCCGCTTTATCCACAACATATTGTGGGCTTAACCCTTGACCGCAGGTTACTCACTGGATACATTAGCTGAAACACGGGTTTCGCTACTCCAGCCGGTAGCCCTGAAACAAAAAATCGCACCTGTCAGCCACAGTCGTGCGAACATTGGCCATTCCTGAAGGAGTAGGAAGTTGCTCAAATTAAAGAAACTGCAAATCCTCGGTTTTAAGTCCTTCTGTGACCGCACAGAGCTGAAATTCCCCGGCGAAGGCATTGCCGCCGTGGTTGGGCCCAACGGATGCGGAAAGTCGAACATATCTGATTCCATCTCCTGGGTGCTCGGTGAGCAGTCGGCCAAGAGCCTGCGCGGCGTCCGCATGGAAGATGTGATTTTTGCCGGCACGCGTGACCGCAAGCCTACCGGCATGGCTGAGGTGTCACTGACGCTGATTGATCCCCATGTTTATGACGGCAAAGTGGGCGACCAGCCAGAGATTGATGTACAGAATGACTTGCCGTCTGATGACGACTGGGACGAAGCCTCTGTCCGTTCTGCTGCCGCTGAAGAAACCGAAAATCACCTTGCTGAAGTACAGCCCGGTCCGCTTGACTGGAAAGAAAATGCTGAAGGCGAAGTTGCGGAAGGCGAGACCGCTGCGGCATCTGGCGAAGGCTCGTCAGAAGTAACCCAAATAGAAGCTGCGCAGGAAGCAGCCGCAGAAACACCAGAGCCTGAAGCTGACGCTGAAGCCGCACAGACCAACGGCAGCGCCGTGGTCCTAAAGATTCGCCGCCGTAAGTTCAAGCCCACGGTCTATGCCAAAGGCGAAATCATGGTTACTCGCCGTCTGTTCCGCACCGGCGAGAGTGAATATCTTTTGAATGGCAAGCTCTGCCGCCTGCGCGATATCCAGGACATCTTTATGGGCACCGGCCTTGGGCCGGAGTCGTACGCCATCATTGAACAGGGCCGCATCGGCCAGATTCTGAGCAGCAAGCCCTATGACCGTCGCGCCATTATTGAAGAGGCCGCCGGCATCACCAAGTTCAAAACCAAAAAGCGTCTGGCCGAGGCCCGGCTGGAACAGGCCAAGCTGAATCTGGCCCGCATCAATGACATTTTTGATGAAGTCACCAAGCAGATGAACTCGCTCAAGCGCCAGGCCGCCAAGGCTGAGCGCTATGGCCGTCTGCGCGACGAGATGAAAGAAAAACTCCGCGTGGTTTTGGCCAGCAAGTTTGCCCAGATGGGACGCGACGAAACCGAGCTGCATACGTCGCTTGAAGTCATCAGCGATGAAATTCGCGGTCAGGCTGAGTCGGTTGAAACCCGCGAAGTTGAGCACACAGATCGCACCCAGCGCGGCTACGCTATTGAAAGCGAAATCTCTCACAACAGCCAGACCATGAACGCGCTGGCGGTTGAGACTGAGCGCGCGGTTTCCCGCCGTGATTCAAATCAGGAACGTTGCGCAGAATTGGACGTACGCTCTGCCGCGGCTTATGCCGAGCTGGAGCGCGCGCAGGCGCAATTGCTCTCCCTAATGGAAGAGGTCCAAGCCAACCGCAGCTTTGCTGAATCGGCGGCGTCAGAAGTTGCTACCGCGCAGCACGAGTGGCAGACGGCGCAGCAATCCGCGCGTGACGCCGGCATGGCGCTCTCTGATATGGAGCGCCAGCAGGAAGCGCGTCGCCAGAGCGTGATGCAGGCCATGTCTTCTGCCGGACAGGTGCGCAACCAGGTCATACAGATGGAAGAGCATCTCACGGCCCTGGAGCGTGAGTCGCTCCGGCTGGAACGTGAAGCTTCCGCCGCGCAGCTGGATATTGAAAGCTTTGGCGGCAAGCGCGGACAGATCGCCTTTGAATTTGAAACCATCACGCAGACCGCTGCCGCTCTGGGTGCGCGGATTGGCGAAGTTCGCGGACAGATTGAAAGCAAACGCAAGGAAGAAGAAGACGGCAAACGCAATCTGGATTCTCTGCGCTCGGAATACGCCACGGCGCTGGGCAAGAAGAGTTCGCTCGAGTCTGTGATCAACGAGCACGGTTACTCCACTGAATCAGTGAAGCGTCTCTTCCAGTCAAACGCGATTGGCCATGGCTTTACACCGGCTGGCGTGCTGGCTGATTTCCTTGAAGTCGAGAACCGTTATGAAGCTGTGGTGGAAGAATTCCTGCGCGACGAACTGAATTACGTCGTCGTGAAGTCCTGGGATTCCGCCAATGAAGGCATGCGGCTCCTGCAGTCTGACGTGGACGGACGTGCGACCTTCCTGGTACATCCGGAAGACGCACAGGCGAAATTTTCTTTCGTTGCGAGTAACGCGCCCGCGCCCACCTCTGAGCGGCGTGAAGAACTGGTATCACTGAAAAACTGCATCCGTGTTTTGAATGGCTTTGGCCGGTCACTGGAAGTTGTGCTGCCCAAGCTGCGCGATGGTTACATCGCTGCCGACTCCAGCATCGCGCGCAATCTGGCGCTCGAAAATCCAGATGCATATTTTCTCTCCGCCACCGGCGAGTGCTTCCACAACGTAACGGTCACCGGCGGCAAGCAGCGCAAAGAAGGTCCTCTTTCACTGAAGCGCGAGCTGCGTGAGATCGGCAAGCAGGCGTCAGAGTTGGAAGTGGCCATCCAAAATGAACAAGCACGCGTTGGAACCCTGGGACGCGAACTGGTGGATCTGAGCAAGCTGCTCAGCAATCTGGAAGAAGAACGTCGCGAAGCTGAGAAGCAGGCGCTTACCTCTGGCCACGCACTGCGCCAGATGGAATCTGACCTGGCCCGCACAGAACAGCGCCTGAACACCTATCGCCTGGAGATTGAGCGCACGCGCTCTGCCAAAAACGAAAAAGAGTTGGCCGTCGCGGAAAAGCGCGAGCAGGCGGAAGCTCTGGAGCAAAAGCGACAGGCTTTGGAAGACGAGATGACTGCCGCGCAAGAGCAGGTCGTCGCGCTGAAAACAGCCCGCGACGAAGCCGCTCAGACCGCTTCACAGGCAGCAGCCAATCTGGCCGTGGTGGAAGAGCGCCGCCGGACAGCCGCATCGGCCCTGGAGCGGATTGAGTCTCTTTCCACCGAAGCTGGGCAGCGCGTCAACTCTCTGCAGAACCAGATCCACTCGGCCGCAGCAGAAAAAGTACAGCGCGAAACAGAGAACGTGCAGATCGCCGCAAGACTGGAAGCTCTGGCCGCAGAAAAAGCTACAGCTGAAGCCACCGGTTTGCAGTTGCAGCAGGAATCAGACCAGGTACGCGCGCGCATTGCTGAGATCGATCACGAACTGAAGATCGCGCGCTCTGAGCTTGACGCTGCCCGCGAGCGCAAGAGCTCTCTTGGCGCACAGCTCGCCAAGCTGCAGTCTGACCTGGCGTACATGGGCGAATCCTGCCTCAACGAGCTGGGCATTCCCGCAGACGAACTGCGCGCGAACACTGACATCGTAATGGTGGAAGGCGAGCAGCTTGCGACGGAAGAAACTGCCTATCGCGAGATGCGCACAAAGCTCGACAACATGGGCCCAGTCAACATGATGGCCCTGGAAGAATTCAAAGAGACCGAGCAGCGCCACCTGTTCCTGGAGACACAGCGCAAAGACCTGCTGGATTCCATCGAGAATACCCAAGCAACGATCAAGGAAATCGACGAGTTCTCGCGGCAGAAGTTTGAGGAAGCGTTCAATCGCATCAATGAGAACTTCCAGTTCACATTCCGCAAGCTGTTCGGTGGCGGCCAGGCCTTTATGCGCCTGACAGACGAGGCCAATGTGGCGGAAAGCGGAATCGACGTGGTGGCCTCGCCTCCGGGCAAGAAGCTGCAAAACGTGCTGCTGCTTTCCGGCGGAGAGAAGGCGCTCACGGCTTTGTCATTGCTGGTCGGCATCTTCCAGTATCAGCCCAGCCCCTTCTGCATCCTGGACGAAGTGGACGCACCGCTGGACGAAGCCAACATCGCGCGCTTTACCGAACTGGTTCGCGAAATGGCTGTGCAGACGCAATTCATCATTATTACGCACAGCAAAAAGACCATGTCGATTGCGCCAGTGATGTATGGCGTGACCATGCAGGAGCCGGGCGTCTCAAAAATTGTCTCAGTAAAATTTGGCGCAGATGCGGGATTGCCTCGGGCAGCTTCAGCGTAAGCGGTTCTGGATAAAAAAATGCGCCAGCGTGCCATTCGCTCCATGATCGGGCTGATTTACTCAGTTTTGATCATGGGGCTTTATTTTTCAGTACAAGATTTTGCCGTACAAGGTTTTGCAGCCGCACCTACTCAGCCGCAGGCTGACAAGATCATCATTCTTAAGTCGGCCCACACCATGACGTTGCTGAGCGGCGACAAAGTCCTCAAAACTTATAAAGTCGCGCTCGGGGGAGCGCCCGTAGGGCCAAAATGCGTGGAAGGCGACCACAAAACACCTGAAGGCAATTACACCATTGACGTCAAGAATGCGCAGAGCCAGTTTCATCTGTCTCTGCATATCTCATATCCGAGCGTGGCAGACCGGGAAAGTGCAGCTAAGCAGGGTGCGCGGCCCGGCGGGGCCATCATGATTCATGGACTTGCGAAACAATTTGCATATCTCGGCGCGCTGCACCGGCAGGTTGACTGGACAGATGGATGTGTTGCGGTGACCAATGCAGAAATTGAAGAGATATGGAAGCTGGTTCCTGTAGGCACTCGCGTGGAAATACGTCCGTAGGATTGAATCGCAATTTACCGTAAAACAAAAAATCATACGCACAAAAAAGCGCCCGCCATTTTTGAAAAACTGAAAAATGACTATCCGTAAAAAATATTTTTTGTGATGCGTTAAATTTTCCCGAATGGGTACTACAAACTCAATCGAAAATCAATGCAAGAAAGTCCTTGTTCCATGCGGGTTTCAAGGCTCGTGCGTTTTTCAGATTATTTTTGTGCGATACATTCCCGTACATCGCGTAAATGTCTAATTTCAACGGTTGACAAAAGTAGATGAGCGGCTAGAATACGACCTCGCCCCTAGTATTTCTGCCATGACAACTCAAAGTACACAAAACCGAATCCTTCTTCAGACAGATTTTCCCGACCTCACACTCCACGCTCGTGGCAAGGTGCGCGATTTGTACAGCGTGGGCGACCAGCTTTTGTTTGTCGCCACGGACCGCATCTCCGCGTTCGACTATGTGCTGGCATCGGGCATTCCAGAGAAGGGCCGCGTGCTCACGCAGCTCTCGCTCTTCTGGTTTGATTTCCTGAAAGACGTGGTGAAGAACCATCTGGTGACTGCCAGCGTGTCAGATTACCCCACACCTCTGCAAAAATATGCAGACGACCTGCGCGGACGCTCCATGCTGGTGAACAAAGCCCAGATGGTGGACATTGAATGCGTGGCCCGCGGCTATCTTTCCGGATCAGGCTGGAAAGAATATCAGCAAACCGGAGCGGTTTGCGGCATCCAACTTCCTACAGGTCTGAAAGAGTCAGACAAATTGCCCGAGCCCATCTTTACTCCTGCAAGCAAGGCGCTGACCGGACACGATGAAAACATCTCGTTTGAAGAGATGGCCAAGCGCACGGGAAAAGAGCTGGCAGAGAAACTGCGCGATTTGACGTTACAGATTTATAAGACAGCGGCGGACTATGCGTTGGGCCGCGGCATCATCATTGCTGATACTAAGTTTGAATTCGGCCATACATCACAGGGACTGATTCTTGCGGATGAAGTCCTTACACCAGATTCTTCACGCTTCTGGCCGGCGGAAACATATAAGCCGGGCAAGGCGCAGGAATCTTTTGACAAGCAGTTTGTTCGCGACTATTTGGAAGCGGTCAAGTGGAACAAGCAACCTCCTGCTCCCTCTTTGCCGGATGATGTGGCGCGCAAGACCAGCGACAAATACATCCAGGCTTATAAAGTGATTGCAGGGCGTGAGCTGCCCACTGGTTAAGTTGCCGATGGCATGAACGCGCTGGATTGGATCATTCTCGTAATCATGCTTTTCTCGGCGCTACTGGCGGCGGCGCAGGGCTTTTTCTTTGAAGTTATCTGCCTGGCAGGTGCGGTACTGGGGTTCCTGCTGGCGGCGTGGGGCTATGGCAAATTGTCCCCGTGGTTTTTGCATTACGTCAAGCTTCCGGCATTTGCGGATCTGGCGGGGTTTCTAACTATTTTTGTATCGGTGATTCTGCTGGCGGGCGCAATTGCAAGGATAACCCGCTGGATGGTTCATGAAGCAGGTCTCCGGTCAGTGGATCGCGTGTTGGGCGCGGCCTTTGGTTTTATTCGCGGTATGGTGATTGTGACCGCCGGACTTATGGCGATCACAGCTTTTGCACCTGAGTCAGAAGAGCTGTCTGGCTCACAGCTGGCAGGTTATTTTCTGGTGGCGGGACACGGCGCAAGTTGGCTGGCCCCCGCGGATGTTCGCCAGAAATTTCTTGCTGGAATCACAAAACTCCGCGGCGGGCCCAGTCCAGGAGCGACCCACAAGTAAGTGCTGTAAACAATTTTC
>DASZMF010000123.1:0-1509 GCA_035552035.1 Candidatus Angelobacter sp. | reverse complement strand
GTCAACGTATCTGGTGGCGATGGCGGTGGGTGATTTTGAATGCAATGAAGGCTCTTCAGACAATATTCCCATACGCGTTTGCGGGACTCCGGACAAAAAGCCTTTGGGAACGGCCGCGGTGCGCTATGCCGCAGAGATACTGAAGTTTTACGACCAGTATTACGGCATTCCTTATCCGTTTGGAAAGCTGGATATTGTCGGCCTGCCGGATTTTGAAGCAGGCGCCATGGAAAATACCGGCGCAATTTTTTATCGCGAATCACTGCTGTTTATCGATGACAAGAATTCGTCGGTGGAATCCCACCACGCGGTGTTTGAGGTGCTGGCGCACGAGATGGCGCACCAGTGGTTTGGCGACCTGGTGACGATGAAATGGTGGGACAACATCTGGCTCAACGAAGGTTTTGCCACGTGGATGGCGTTCAAACCGTCGCAGGCGCTGCATCCGGAATGGAATGGCACGCTGGACGCTGTGCAAGCCACGGACAGGGCGCTCACGCTGGATGCCCTGGTGAATACGCATCCGATTCGCGTAAAGGCCGAGACACCAGATGAGATCAACGAATTATTTGATCCGATTTCCTATGAGAAAGCTGGGTCAGTCCTGCGGATGGTTGAGGCTTACGTAAGCCCTGAAGTTTTTCGGCGGGGTGTAAACGTTTACCTGCGCCGCTTCAGTTATGGCAACGCCACGGCAGAAGATTTCTGGGGCGCGGTGGCTGCGGCCTCGGGGCGTCCGGTGGATAAGATCATGCCCACGTTTGTTGACCAGCCGGGCGAGCCGCTGGTGACGGTGAAGTCAACGTGCGTGACGCCGCCCGCGGTGAAAGAAGCGCCGGTACGAAAGAAATCAAAGCGCGCGCGCCGCGCGCCAGTACAGCCGCAACCCAAGACGCTGGTCACCGCAACACAACAGCGCTTCTGGGCTGACCCCGCTGCTGCGCCGAAAAAAGACCAGGCGTGGATGCTGCCGGTGTGCATGAAGCTGGGAGGCGCAAAACCTTTTTGCCAGATTCTGAGCGAAAAAGAGCAGACGTTGCCGGCAGCAGGCTGCGCGCCATGGGTGTTTGTGAACGGAAGCGCCGCAGGCTATTACCGCACACAATATGACAAAGCCAATTTGCAAAAATTGATTGGCGTGGCCAGCACGGAGTTAACGACTGCGGAAAGAATCATGCTCCTGCGGGATGAGGCAGCGCTGGTTGGCTCAGGCCAGGAAAATCTGGGGCCATACCTTGACCTGGTATCGGCGGTGAACCAGGATGCGGAGCGGGAGGTGGTGGTTAGCTACGCGCCAATGCTGGATTACATCAATAGTTATCTGCTTCAGGGCGATGAGGCAGGCCCCTTCCGCGCCTGGGTGCGCTCGAATTTTCAGCCGATGATGACGAAGATTGGCTGGACACCCGCTGCCAATGAAAGCCCAGACACGCACACACTGCGAGGCGCTCTGATCGACATTCTGGGAACCATTGGTGAAGATCCGGAAACCATCCGGCAATCCACCCG
>DASZMF010000122.1:0-4498 GCA_035552035.1 Candidatus Angelobacter sp. | reverse complement strand
CATTCAGTATGTAAGCCGCGTGGCTGGCTTCAGTCTACTTACGCGGGTTTCATCTTCTTATAACGGCTTCTTTTTCGTGGCGCTCAACCCATGGGACGATCGCCGTGGCAAAGGCATGGAAGCCAAGCAGATTCTTGATCGGCTAAACAAACGCCTCGCCGCTGAGATCCCTGAGGCAAACGCTTTCGGCTTTATGCCCCCGGCCATTCCCGGTCTTGGAAACGCTGGCGGATTTTCTCTCTGGCTCCAGGACCGCAGTGGCGGATCGGTCGATTATCTCGATCAGAACCTTAAGAAGTTTCTGGCCGCAGCGCGTAAGCGTCCGGAACTGAGTGGCGTGAACGCTTCGTTCTCCACCGGCACTCCACAGATTTATGCTGACGTGGATCGTGACAAAGTTTTGAAACAAAGCGTTGCTGTGAGTGACGTCTATCAGACGCTGCAGGCATTTCTTGGCGGCCTCTTTGTAAACCAGTTCAACCGCTTCGGACGCCAGTGGAAGGTATTTGTAGAGGCCGAAGGAAATGAGCGCGCGCACCCTGACGACATCGGCCAATACTACGTGCGCAGCAGCAAAGGCGGCATGGTTCCGCTTTCGGCAGTTGTCACCACTAAGCCCACGGCCGGCCCGGAATATACCAACCGTTTCAACTTATATCGCGCCGCGCAGGTGCTGGGCACGGCTGCTCCGGGCTATAGCTCAGGCCAGGCCATGGACGCGCTGGAGCAAGTTGCGAAAGAAACTCTTCCGTCAGACATGGGCTATGACTGGGCCGATCTTTCTTATCAGGAAAGAAAAGCTTCGGGCGCTGCCGGCGGTATTTTTGCGCTTTCACTGTTATTGGTCTTTCTGATTCTGGCCGCACTCTATGAAAGCTGGGCGTTGCCATTTTCGGTTTTGCTGTCGGTGCCCGTGGCCGTCTTCGGGGCTTTTCTGGGATTGCAGCTCCGCCACTTTGATCTCGATGTGTACGCGCAGATCGGTTTGATCATGCTCATTGGACTCTCCGCCAAGAACGCGATTTTGATCGTCGAGTTCGCCAAGATCGAATATGAAAAAGGAAAAGATCTGGTGGACGCAGCAATTGAAGGCGCCAAGCTCCGTCTGCGCCCGATCCTGATGACGTCGTTCGCATTCATCCTGGGCTGCGTGCCCTTGTGGATCGCGTCCGGCTCCGGCGCTTCTGGCCGACGCATTCTTGGCACCGTGGTTATCACTGGAATGCTGGCTGCCACCTGTATCGCCATCTTTATTATCCCCATGTTGTTCGTGGTGGTAGAGAAAATTGCGGCGCGTTTCCGCGGCGCTTCAGAAACCACAGGGACTGCCATGCCTCATCCATCACCCTCCGGAGCTGACGACTAGGACTGAAATGAAAAATACTTCCGTTGTTATTTTGTTAGCTCTTGTCTTTACAGGATGCACCGTTGGGCCGCGTTATAAGCGGCCTCCCGTGGATGTTCCCACGGCCCATCGCGGTATTGAGCAGGAGAACGCGGGCAAGACTGAAGCCGCGTCCATCGCCGACCAGAAATGGTGGGAGCTTTTTCAAGACCAGCAACTGCAGCAACTGATCCACACCGCGCTGGAACAGAACTATGATGTCCGCATTGCCGCCGCCCGCATCCTTGAAGCGCAGGCGCAGCTTGGCATCACGCGCGCCAATCAGTTTCCGCAAGCCAATGCTGGGGCGGCGTCGAATGTTGTGCGCAATCCGGCACAGCCTGTTTTGCCCGTAGCGACCAATGGCAGCGCCACGCAGTTTAGTCTTTCCGCCGCGTGGGAGCTCGATTTCTGGGGCAAGTTTCGGCGCGCCACTGAAGCCGCTCGTGCCAATCTGCTGGCCAGTGAATGGGCAAAGCAGCAGGTCATCAGCACATTGGTCAGCAATGTGGCCACGGGTTATTTCCAGTTGCGCGAACTCGATCTGGAACTCGCTATCTCTCAAGGGACGCTTACTTCACGTCGCGATTCTCTCAAACTCACGCAGTTGCTCGCCGATCACGGTTCCACTTCATTGCTGGATGTAAGACAGGCTGAACAGCTGGTCTATACTGCGGCTGAACAGATTCCCGACCTCGAGCGCCGCATTCAGCAGCAGGAAAATCTGATCAGCACGCTAATTGGAAAGAATCCCGGAGAAGTTGCGCGGGGCTTGAAATTAACCGAGCAGCCGCACCTGCCGCAGGTGCCTGCAGGATTGCCTTCAGCGTTGCTGGAGCGTCGCCCTGATATACGCGAGGCAGAACAACAGCTCGTAGCTTTCAACGCGCAGATCGGCGTGGCCAAGGCAGCTTACTTTCCACAAATTACTTTAACCGGCGACGCAGGCTATCAGAGCCCGGCCCTCAGCAGCTTGTTCACCAGCCCGGCGGGATTTTTCAGCTTTGGTGGTTCACTGGCGCAGCCGCTTTTTGCCGGCGGAAGAATCCGCTCAGGCGTGAAGCTGGCCGAAGCGCAAAAAGATGAAGCTGTGCTCACGTATAAGAAAACAATTCAGCTGGCATTTCAGGATGTTGCAGATTCGCTCATCGCGTATGAGAAAGACCAGGAATTCCGGCAGCAGCAACAACTGCTCACCAACGCGGCGGAAGATGCGGCGCATCTGTCAGATGTCCGTTACAAAGGCGGAGCCACCAGTTATCTGGAAGTCCTGACCAACCAGACTAATTATTTTTCCGCGCAGCTCAATCTGGCGCAATCGCAGTTGAATGAGTTGAATGCGCTGGTGCAGCTTTATCGTTCGCTCGGCGGCGGCTGGCAGCAATAAGTTACCGGTTGACGGGCAATTGTTGTGACGCAGTGGAGCGAATGGTGTGTCCCAGGTCAGCCAGGCTGTATGGCTTTTGCAGCAGGATTGCGTTGTTTCCTTTGGTTGCGATTTCCAGTCCACGATCGGTATAACCAGAAACGTAGATCACATGCATCTGCGGACGCATACCCAGCGCAGCCTTCACCAGCTCTGGCCCTTGAATCCCGGGCATGATGATGTCCGTCATGAGAATGTCGATCGTCGCTTCGTGGGCGCGGCAGATTTCCAGGGCCTGCATGCCGCTGTTGGCGGAGAGCACGTTGTATCCGCGCGATTGAAGGTATTCGCAGGTAATCTCCCGCAAGGCCGCTTCATCTTCCACCAGCAAAATTGTTTCTGATCCGCCCGGCACCGGCAGTGCACTTTTCGCAACGGCCGCAGCCGTTTCCTTGGCCATGGTGTCCACCGGAAAATAAATCTTGAACTCGGTGCCACTTCCCAGCTCGCTATCCACGGCAATGAAACCGTTGTTCTCTTTTACGATTCCATAGACCGTGGCCAGCCCCAGTCCAGTGCCTTTGCCGCGCTCTTTGGTGGTGAAAAATGGTTCAAAGATGTGCGACTTCACTTCGTGCTCCATGCCTGTTCCAGTGTCCTTTACGGAAAGTAAAACGTAGTTGCCGGCAGGCAGCTCAATGCCGCCCGGTTCAAGCTGGGGCGCGTTCAGGAATACATTGCTGGTTGCAAGTACCAGTTTGCCGCCTTCGGGCATGGCATCGCGTGCGTTGACCGCCAGGTTTAGCAGGATCTGTTCAATCTGAGCGCGGTCTGCGGCCACGCGTTCAAGTGTTGGTCCGGGAGTAAAGATGATCTGAATATCTTCACCGAGTAAGCGCGGCAGCATTTTGCGTAAGTCACGCAGAACAGCGTTGAAGTCGAGCGCCCGTTTTTCCGGCACCTGCTTGCGGCTGAAGGCCATTAACTGCTGGACCACCGAAGCTGCAATCGAAGTGGCGTCATTAATCTGCTTGATATATCCACCAATTCTCTGCGGATCGGCTTTGTGATGGTCGAGCAGTTCCGCGCAGCCGCGGATAATCATGAGCAGGTTGTTAAAGTCATGTGCCACGCCGCCGGCCAGTCTTCCGATGGCTTCCATTTTTTGCGCCTGCTGAAATTGCTGCTCCAGTACGCGGCGCTCGGTAATATCCTGCACAAACATTTCATACAGCGGTTTACCGTCAATGCTGGTATCAAAACGCCGCCCTTCCAGGCGAACAATAATGACCTGGCTGTTTTTGCGCCGCCACTTCACGTCAGGAAAAGGAAGAGTTTTCTGTTCTTCCAGTTGCTTAAGAACATCGGCGCGATCCTTGGGATTGAGATAAACGTCCGTTTCAATATTCAGCTTAAGAAATTCGGCTTCCGATTCATAACCCAGCATGCTGATAAGTGCGGGGTTCGCCATCAGGATGCGCCCGCCTTCATTTGAGCGGTAAATTCCATAAGGAGCACCGCGAACAATGGATGCATACTGCTGTTCGGTCTGGCGTAGCTCATGCTCTGTCTGGTCGCGCTCCGCGCGCATTCTGGCTTCTTCCACGGCGCGCAGAAGAGCAAACGGCAGGCGCTCCATTTTGTCTTTTAATACGTAATCGTTGGCGCCTTCTTTAATGCATTCAACGGCAAGTTCATCGCCTAAAGTTCCCGTGAGAAGAATGAATGGGATCGAGTGACCCGAGGCG
>DASZMF010000121.1:0-4305 GCA_035552035.1 Candidatus Angelobacter sp. | reverse complement strand
TTCGCAATTGATTCGTAATGAAAAACCAGCTAAAGTAGGCCATTGCTTAGGGGTAAGAAGCGTATGATCTTTGCAAATTGAAGGCATGAAGATGGTCCCGTGTTGTGGGGCGCTCTTAGCGGCCGCTTGATGCGTTGGGTTCAGTTATGCTTTGCGACCTTCTGCCGGACATTTTGTCCCAGACATACAATGGAGATGTTGCAAAGCAGATAGTTAGGCGATGGTTGCGACCCATCAGCCTGGCTTGGGTTGACTTGGGTTGCCTTGGGTTGAAATGGGTTAAAACGGGGGGTAGGGGTAGGGTGCTGAGAAAGATTGCCAAAATCGCCGAAATTGCCCAAATTGGCAATTTGAAAGCTTAGTAACCTGTCTGGATCCTTGAAGACGGGCGACTTGCCAATACCAGGAATTCAAGAAGAAATATCGCCCAGATTTTATCGTCCCTAACAATTAACAGCCGAATGCAACCAATTGGAAATTACTGAATGCTTCAGTGTTTCAGAACGCCACAACCGCAGATTGCAGGCGGGCATCTTAATAAACAAGTGGACAGGAATGTAAGGCTGGAGTGGGCAGCCAATCTTTAAAGATCCGGACGTGTGAAAGCCCTGGATTTTTTATTCAAGAAAAACAGCTTGAAAAGGCGCTCATCTTGTAAAACAGCTTCGCTATCCAGTTTGAAATTTCTGCATGCGGCAGAACAATGGCCGTGAATCCAACAGAAGGAAGGTGCAAATGCGTTTATTCAAATATGTCAGCTCACTCGCCCTGGTGGCGGCCATGGTGGTGCCTGTGGCTAGTTCAGCCACGGCAGTTGTCAACGGCGACGACCATCACCGTTACTATGACCGCAAACATCGCGACTACCATGTGTGGAATGACGGCGAATCAACAGCTTATGTTCGCTGGGAACATGAAGGCCACAGAAGGCATGTTGAATTTGGCCGTCTGCGCGCTACGGACCGCGAGCGGTATTGGGAATGGCGCCATAGCCATCCGGATTGATGCTTGAACGGCGGCCTTGGTGCGCCGGGCTTTAACAACATAAAGTAGAGTTCCCCATCCTTCGCGATTGTTTGCGAGGGGTGGCGGAATTATCTACTCTGGCAAAATAAATCGATCACTCGTGCGCCTATCCTTCCAGATAAAAAATCTTTTTAATACTTATAGTTTTCTCTTGGCTTACAGATATTAGATTTGCTAGTCTAAGCAGCCTGCATTCCTAAAACTAAGGCCGCGAAACTACTAGATGACTTTACCGTTGCCAGCCATCCTTTTGCTTGTGTTTGCTTCATGGACCGTGGCGCAGACTTCAGCGCAAAAGTCGTCTGCGGACAATAAAAATGTGGCTGAGGCGCTCAAGGTGATCCAGGGCAAGATCAATGAGCAGGGCGAGATCCGGTACACCATGGTCTCAGAAAATGCCGCGAAAAAACTGAAAGTGGAAAATAAATATGCCGTGCAGACCGGACAGGCGCTGATTGATGCAGCGGCGTGCACCATATCGGTTGACGTTCACATGACCAAGGATGGCAAAACGCAAACGCATGGCCGCGACACCGTGTATATCCGTGATGTAACGGCGCTTGCTGTGCAGACGCAAAGCCGGCTGATCCGGGAGAAGACAGCCAGAATGGGCATCACAGGCTGGGTGGGCAAGGTTTCTCCTGAAAGCTATGTGCTGCAAACCATGCACAGCGGCCGGGTGTCTGGCATGTTCTTCTTCCGCACCCAGGAAACCGCGAACCAGATGGCAGATGCCGTGGCCCGCGCCACCAAATTGTGCGGAGGCCGAGCACTACTCTAAGAAGATTGATTGAGTACCCGCGAGACAGCTGCATTCATGCGCAGCAATTGGCTTAGTCAAACCATTCAATTTCTTTTACGTCGTCCGCCGGCAGCTGCGCCAGAACGTTGCGGTAAGCGGCATCAATTTCGGCCATGGGAGTTTTGCACTCTTTGGTTATGCGGATATCGGATTCGTATCTCCATCCTTTATCTGTGCGTTCAGGAAAGTCAACAATGCGGATGCGCATGCCGGGAAACGGCACGGACACAACGTAGTCACCGTAGTAGTGGCTGTCGCCCAGGCGCCAGTGCCAGGCAATTTGCTTCAGCCGCGCACACAGCGTCTCAGTCGAGGAAAATTCGCAGATGAATGAGTAAGCGCCGGTCATTGGAATGATATTCGATTGATATGGCCGCTCTAGAGAATCAGGTCGGCGAATTCAGGATGTTTCTCAACATAGGCAGTCACCAGGGGGCAGATGACATCGACTTTCACATTTTGCGCGCGCGCCCATTCCAACGCCGACTGTGCCAGCTCTGAGGCGATGCCCTTGCCGCGCATGGCTGTTGGCACTTCACTGTGTATGAGCTGCAACACGTTGCCGGCCAGCGTGTATTCAAGATAGGCAATGTTGCCGTCGCGTTCAATTTCAAAACGTCCGCTGGTAACTTTTTGCGGTTGCGGTTTTGATCGGCCAAACATATTTCTATTTTCCCGATTGTGCACAGAATACGCAAATACAAAGTTGCAGAAAGGAGCGGAGTTCAATTGATCGTGGCGCAGGCAAGCCTGAGAATTCGCGGAAAGCTAAGCGCGCTCGCGCTTGCTAAACCGCGGTGCGATGGCGTAATTCAGCTGCACCAGCACAATGAATCCGATGCTCCAGTAAGTATTGGCCACGGAGAGCAACGCGCCAAAAGCGTACAGTGCCTGGGCAATCACAATGCGTCGTTTCACCGCTTTCAGAACTTCAGGCGGCGTTTCCAGCTGCACCACGCCCAGGCCCACGGCGCAAACCCAGCTCCAGTAGAGTGCGAGTCCGGGCAGAAGTATGTTAAGCCAGTAAACGACCAGCGCCGTGCGGTAGGTTGTGAACTCCGCCAGCAGCGAAGTGGAAAACGGCATGACGCAGATAGTCGCCAGAAAGAGGATATGCATCCAGGTGAGGCTGCGGGCGGAGCGTTCAAGATAATTCAACTGCGTCTGCTGGCCAATCCAGAAAATACCGAGCGTGAGAAAGCTCATCAGGTACATGAGCAGCCGCGGAGCAATCGCCACGAGACCATGCCAGAGGTCGTGTTCACTATGAATCGTTTCAATCGCGGGCGCGCGGAGATCAAGGACCAGCAGCGTCATGGCGACGGCAAAAATTCCGTCGCTCAGGGCAGCCAGCCGTTCCACGCTTTGTCCGGCAATTCTGTTGTAAGCAGTGTGCATGTTGTGTGCGTCTTGCGGCGACGTGGCTGCCATCTTAGCAGCCAGCGCCGTTCGCGCCAATCTGCTGCAGGCTCTCCCGCAACTCTGCTTCTGGCTGGTAATATTATTTGTATGACCGGTCGTCCAGAGCCAACAGAAGCCGCTCCTTATTATTTTGGATACATCAACCGCATCCATGGCGATAACATTGTTCATGTGCTGCAGAACCAGCTGGACGAAACGATGCCACTGCTGCATCGCGTGTCAGAGGAGAAATCTCTGCACCGTTACGCGCCGGATAAATGGACGATCCGCCAGATGTGGAACCATGTGAATGACGCTGAGCGCATCTTTCTGTTTCGCGCGCTGTGGTTTGCCCGCAACCTTAGCAGCGCGCTGCCCAGCTTTGATCAGGATATTGCCGCCACAACCGGCCGAGGCGACGATGTTCCGTGGGCCAGCCATGTGGAAGAGTTCCAGCACATTCGCATGGCGACTCTTTCATTCTTCCGCAACATGCCGGAAGAAGCCTGGACGCGCAGCGGCATTGCCAGCGGTAATACGTTCAGCGTGCGGGCCTGCGCTTACATTGTGGGCGGACACGTGGCCCATCACTCTGCCGTGCTGCGGGAAAAATATCTCTAGCCGCAGCAAATAGAATTGACGGAATAACTCCGCCGTAGTAAACCCGGCGGCGAAGCGCTAGTGCTCCAGGCTCGCTGTCAAATGCACTTCTGAATCTGGCATCACGGTAATCTCACGCGTGTATCCCTGATAGCCCTTTGCCGTGACGGCTATGGTATGTTTGCCTGAAGCAAGCTTTAAGTTCACCGGAGCATTGCCCACAAAGTCGCCATCCACGGATACTTCAGCATTTTCCGGCGAGGTGGAGAGCACCACGGTGCCTAGCGCTGACTTTGCGGCTCCCGTCATAGCGGGCTCAGAGGGTATAGCTTTTGGCGGCGCTACTGGTATGTTTTGCTCCTCGGCTTTCACAGACGATTTCTGCTTTACCAACCCGGCCAGTTCTTCCTTGACCTGGTCAAAAAATTTGTCAGCCATGCGATCACCTGCACCCCAGGCCGCTTCACCGTCTTTTG
>DASZMF010000120.1:0-4500 GCA_035552035.1 Candidatus Angelobacter sp. | reverse complement strand
CAGAACGATACAAACTTCCAGCCTCGTGTGGGATTTGCATGGAATGTTTTCACCAATACCGTTCTGCGCGGCGGCTACGGTTTCCAGGTTGATCAGCCAGTCACTGGCCTTGTGACCGGTCTTACTTCCAATCCGCCTCTGGCCCTGCCTATCAGCGTGGCTGCGAATTCGGTTGCCGCATTGCCGGGCTTGTTTAGCGGCGTTCCTGCAAGTATTGCGCCGGTGGTAGTGAATCCTGATTTCCAGAATGCAAATGTCCAATCCTGGAACCTGAACGTGGAACACCAGATTGGGCGTAGCCTTGGTCTTATGGTTGGTTATTTCGGAAGCAAGGGAACGCATCTGGAAATCGATACAAATCTCAACCAATTCACTGCTCTGGGCGTAGCTGCAAGCAGACCGCTCACGAGTATCTCTGCAAGCAGCGCTACTCTGCCCAATGTTACGCTGGCGAACAGCATCACGGAGCGCAACAGCATCGGCACTTCCAGCTATAACGCATTATGGGTGACGGCCAACAAGAAAGTGTCCAATGGTCTTCAGTTTAATGCTTCCTATACATGGTCGCATTCAATTGATGAGAACTCGCGGAATGAGCAAGGCGTTGTTGTGCAGGACAGCACCAACATCTTTTCCAGTGTTGGCAGCTCTGATTTTGACGCCCGCCATCGGTTCGTGGTCAACGCCATCTACGATCTGCCCTTCAAGAGCAATCGTATTGTTGGCGGCTGGTCCATTGCTCCCATCCTGAGCTTCCAGAGCGGCAATCCGTTTAACATTTTCTCGGCATCGTCGGCAATTAATGGCGTGGCTAATACGGTCCGGCCAAACCTGACTGCCACACCCGTTGTGAAAGGCGATCCGTTGTCAAACTGGTTTGTTGATCCGACCGTATTTGTGGCGCCCACTACTGGCTTCGGAACTGTAGGCCGGAATTCGTTTGTTGGCCCTGGTTTTGAAGATATTGATCTATCTCTGATCAAAAACACCAAAGTCACAGAGCGGATGAACGTTCAGTTCCGCGCTGATGTCTTTAATTTTTTCAATCATCCAAATTACGGACAGCCGAGCGGCACAATCGGCTCGGTAGGAACTATCATCAATACACGTTTCCCAACAGGCGACTCTGGATCATCCCGCCAGATGCAGCTTGCTCTGAAAGTGCAGTTCTAATCGAAGATCGTAAATAGAGACGCACCGGTTTTTTGGCCGGTGCGTTTTCTTTTGGGCAAACCGTTTCTTGGCAAGCAATATTAGTGCTTGCAATGTGGCAGCTGGCCTAGCGGTTTGGAGCGAAGCGACAACAAAAAAAATCCCCGCATTTCTGCGGGGACTTGAGTGATACGGAGCGTAACTTAACTTATCCGCCGTAGGGCATTCCGCCGTGGTCGCCGGCCGGAGCTTTCTTGTCTTCCGGAACATCGGAGACCAGGGCTTCGGTGGTCAGCATCAAGGCAGCGATGGAAGCTGCATTCTGCAGGGCAGTGCGCGTCACCTTAGTAGGATCAATCACGCCGGCTTTTACCAGATCTTCGAATTTATCGGTCTGGGCGTTGTAGCCGAAGTTGTTGTCCTTGGAGTCGCGAATCTTGCCTACAACAATTGCACCCTCTTCGCCGGAGTTGGCGACGATCTGGCGCAAAGGCTCTTCCAGGGCGCGACGTACGATTTCTGCACCGGTTTCCTCATCGTCATTCTTGAACTTGAGGTCAGCCAGAGCAGCCTGGCAGCGAACCAGGGCAACACCGCCGCCCGGGACAATGCCTTCTTCCACGGCTGCGCGGGTTGCGTGCATTGCGTCTTCCACGCGGGCTTTCTTTTCCTTCATTTCTGTTTCAGTAGCAGCGCCCACTTTGATTACGGCAACGCCGCCAACCAGCTTGGCCAACCGCTCCTGCAGTTTTTCGCGGTCATAGTCGCTGGTAGCTTTTTCTGACTGGGCACGCAGTTCGCGCACGCGGCCTTCAATTTCTCCGCCCTTGCCTTTGCCTTCCACGATGGTGCAGTTGTCTTTGTCCACCGTGATTTTCTTGGCGCGGCCCAGGTCGGTGAGCTCAATGCTTTCAATCTTGATGCCCAGATCGTCAGTGATTGCTTTGCCGCCGGTCAGAATTGCGATGTCCTGCAGCATGGCCTTGCGGCGATCGCCGAAGCCCGGAGCTTTTACAGCGCAAACCTGGATGGTGCCGCGGAGCTTGTTCACTACCAATGTTGCCAGCGCTTCGCCATCAACATCTTCAGCAATGATCAACAGCGGACGGCCGGCTTTGGCCACCTGTTCCAGGATCGGGAGCAGGTCTTTCATGGTGCTGATTTTCTTTTCGTTGATGAGGATCAGCGCGTCATCCAGGACGGTTTCCATGCGCTCAGGGTCGGTCACGAAGTAAGGAGAGAGATAGCCGCGGTCAAACTGCATGCCTTCTACAACTTCCAGGCTCGTTTCCATGGTGCGCGATTCTTCCACGGTGATTACGCCGTCTTTGCCGACTTTCTTCATGGCTTCGGCAATAATGCGTCCAATGGTTTCATCGTTGTTGGCGGAGATGGTGCCAACCTGGGCGATCATGTCGCCGCTAACCGGCTTGGAGAAAGTATCCAGAAAGCCTTTGGTGCGTTCGCCGTCTTTGTTCAGCGTGCCGCAGATGGTGTTGACTGCGCGCTCAATGCCGCGCTTCAGGGCCATCGGGTTTGCGCCGGCTGCCACGGTCTTCACGCCGTCGCGATAGATGGCCTGGGCCAAAACAGTTGCGGTGGTGGTGCCGTCACCCGCCACGTCACTGGTCTTGCTGGCAACTTCACGCACCATCTGTGCGCCCATGTTTTCGAGCGTATCGCCCAATTCAATTTCTTTTGCCACGGTCACGCCGTCTTTGGTGATGATGGGCGAACCGAATTTCTTATTGATAACAACGTTGCGGCCGCGAGGACCCAGCGTTACTTTTACTGCATCTGCCAGCACATTGACTCCGCGCAGGATCGCCTGGCGGGAGTCTTCACCGTGCACAATAATCTTTGCCATTTCTAAAATCTCCTATCAGAGTTCTGCCGCTCAGGGGCGGCGATGATCATTTCAAGATTGGGCTTGCGATTAGCAGCTGGCGATTCAGCCATGCCAGTTGCTATTTGGCTAAGCTCGGTTTACCGCTTGCCGGCTCCGGCTTTTTCCTGCTTCTCAGAGGTCTTGTTGGTGCTGCCGCTGAGGATTCCCAGGATTTCGTCTTCCTTCATGATCAGCAGCTCTTCGCCGTCAATCTTGATTTCTGATCCGGAATATTTGCCAAACAGAACGCGGTCGCCTTCTTTTACTGCCAAAGGAACGGTCTGGCCTTTATCAAACTTGCCAGTTCCTGCGGCTACGACAACGCCTTCCTGCGGTTTCTCTTTTGCGGTTTCGGGGATGATAATGCCGCCACGAACTGTTTCAGTTTCCTGGATCCGGCGGATGACGACGCGGTCATGCAGCGGGGTCAATTTTTGTGCCATGCGACTACTCCTTTTCAAAATGGTGCTTCTTAAAATGTAGGGTTTACAAAGGCTGTTTCTAGCGGTTGATGGGTTACTAGCACTCATTCCCATCGAGTGCTAATTATGGGGCAAATGACCTGGCTTTGTCAACGCCAAAGTTGAGTCACTTACACTCACTTAGTTCTAAAATTAAGGGGATTTAGTAGGGATAGGGAATTAAGTACAGCTGAATCATATAGATGAAATGGGGCAGGTCACAAGAGTATTTTAGTAACCTGCCCCACAAATTTTGGTTTATGCGTGCGCTGGATCAGCTTTCTCCACGTTCACACCCAGGTCGGCAAAGGCCTTTTGGGCCTTTTTAGGATCAAATTTGCCGTCTCGGGCCAGCCGCGATAGAGCTGCGGTGGCAATGGATTCAGCGTTAATCTCAAAGTGCCGGCGCAGATGCTCACGGTTGTCGCTGCGGCCAAAGCCGTCAGTTCCCAGCGTGACCAGCCGGGTGCCCAGCCAGGGCGCTAGCTGGTCTGGAACCACCTTCATGTAGTCAGAGGCGGCAATGATTGGGCCGTCAGCCTTTTCCAGAGCCGTCAGAATGTGAGGCACCTTCTGCTTTTCCGTGGGATGCAAACGGCTCCAGCGGTCCGCGGCCAACGCTTCACGCCGCAGCTCGTTGTAGCTGGTTACGCTCCACACATCAGCCTGAACGCTGTATTTCTCAGCCAGAATGGTTTGCGCGCGCAGAGCTTCACCCAGAATGCTGCCGCTGCCGAAAAGCTGGACGGTGGCTTTCTTGCCTTCGGCTGGTTTCAGTTTGTAAATGCCTTTGATAATGCCTTCTTCGCAGCCCGCAGGCATTTCCGGCATCACGTAATCTTCGTTGTACAGCATGATGTAATAAAAACGGTCTTCGCCTTCCTGGTACATGCGGCGAATTCCGTCCTGCACGATCACCGCTACTTCATACACATAAGCTGGATCGTAAGTAGCGCAGGTCGGCACCGTGGACGAAACTACAATGCTGTGGCCGTCCTG
>DASZMF010000119.1:0-8257 GCA_035552035.1 Candidatus Angelobacter sp. | reverse complement strand
TGGCGCCATAACCTAAAAATGAGGTCTGAGTTGCGGCAATGGGATCGGTTGGCCTCTGCAGTGTCTTATCCATTTCATTCTCTGAAATATTCAGGCCCGCAATGGTGATGATCTCCTGCGTCTCAGTTAAATCAAAGAAGCCCACAGGACCGATTCCGCACAGACCCATGTTGCGAATGCGGTTGCGATGAATCTGTATATTGGTAAGCGGGCCGGCAGAAACAGCGCTGCTACCCGTGGTTCCAGGAATGGTTCCAGTAACCACCACTGTGCCTGTGGTGGAGCATTTATCTTCCGGCGTCACCAAAACACCTATCCACTGGCCTGTGCTCTTTCCTTTGCTGTCCAGAATGTCGAGGCTGCCGAGCGTAATGCCATTGCGGCTGCCGCCTTCAATTTCATTTTCCAGGATGTAAACGTCTTTTGAAGGGCCACCAATCTGGATCCCGCCGGGATGTTGCACGGAAAACCCTGTGTTCGTTGTTGTGGTGCTGTTTGACGATGAAGAATTGCTGAGATCGCTGGTAACGATGGTTGGAAGCCACTCGTTCACAATGGCCGTAGTCTGGAGAAGCCCAATCCAGTTCTGATCAATATGCAGTTCCGCGCCGCTGACATAAACGGCGGGCACCGAGCTGCGGACATTTCCCATGGCAATGCGATTGTTATCAACCCGCAGCAGCTGGGTTTTGCGGGCCAGCACCGCTGGCATGGTGGAAGCCACAAGCACCATTTCTTTGATCGTGACATCCATCACGCCGAACTGCGAAAACACGGCAGACTTGGTTGCATTGGCTGAGTGTGAGGGAGGCGCGACAGCAGCGCCGTCAACCAATATTCCAACATCACTATCGCCGGCTTCCACCACAAAGCTCCGCAGCTCAATATGCCGGGATGCCTCAATCGTTATCACGGCGCTCAGAGCAGTAGTTCCGCCGGTAGCGGCGGGCTGCGCCTCAAGCTGGATCGGCGCCAGTGAAGGCGAGGCCACACGGGTTCGCCAGCCACAGCCATGAATTACAACATCTGTGAGTCCGGCGATTTCGACATTCTCAAAGTAGCGCCCCGGCAGAATACAAACTTCCCCGCCTTCAGCAGGCAGTGAGTTGATGGCGTCCTGAATTTTGGTGAACTGGCCCATGCTCTCCACGCCATCGCCAACTGTGCAGGTGCAACAGCAGTCGCAGTCACCGCTGGGGCTCGACGGTGTAGGGCGGCAATCCGTGGCGCTGTTGGGGAAAGTAACTATGGAGAGGCGAGCATAATGATGATGGATTCCCCGCGGAAAAGCGTTGCTCAGGGTTTCCACTGAGCCATCCGCGGTGCGCGCCGCGAAGGTCCAGAAGTCACCGGAATGAAATGATCCAGTTGCGGGATTCAAGCCGAACGCAACGGTGATCCCATTTTCCAGGATGAGCGTTGTGCCAGCCGGCGGAACAGGAATATCGCCAGTGCTTCCTGCCGTGCCTAAATCTGCCCACACGGTCACGCCGTCGCTCTGGTAAATTTTGCCGGCCTGGTCCCAGCGCGTAATTCTGGTATGGCGCGTTGGATCGGTTTGCCCGCTGGTCACGGGAAAGCTGGCGGAGGCAACCGTTTTATCCAGAACAATGACCTTGGCAGCAAAATCGACGCTATCGATCTGGTGCAACTCTCCGGGCTGGCCATTCAACTCCTGAATATCGTCAGTAATCTCAATCCAGTTTCCCGGCGCAAAGCCCAGCACATTGTCGCGTCCCATGCTTAGAACTGTGAGCGCACTGGCCGGATTGCCGGCTGTATTGGTCACGCCTGCGATGCCGGTGACGCCGGTTTCAACCGAACCGTTGTCACGCGACCATTTGAAGGTGGTGGCCGCACCTCCGGTTGCCGGCGTCTGATGAATCTGCACGCGGTAAAACTGGTTCTCCATTCCTGTATAGCCAGTATTGGGAGAAAGACAGCAGGGGCCTGACGGCGTGGACTGTACTACACCCGTCGTTAATTGTCCGGCGGAAGGTTGAATGAGCGCGTCCCATGCGGAGATTGAGCTTGAGCACGTTATGCCGCTGCCGCTGTTGCTTAGATCAAGCAGCTTGACCTGCCAGACATTTTGCAAGCGGCCGGTTGTATCCACGCCTACCGCTTTGTCGATCAAGTCAGGATCTTCAAGGTAGGTCACGGCCCTGTGCCATACATCAAGGTAGGCCAGAAATGGCCCGTTGCCCGCAGGCAGCGTGGCGCCGGGAAGATACGGTTGTTTTGTGTAATCCAATCCTGCAGGACTTGCTGCCGGAGGTGGTTGCGGTGATCCGCTGAGCTCTGCCAGGGCAGGATCCCACTGCGCTGTTTTTGCGTCGCCATGGTTCTCTGCCAGAATTCCGTCCACGTACATTCTTCCGGGACCAATCGAGAGAGCACCGGCGGAGGCGGTAATCTGGAAGGCAAATGGCGTGGTCGCAGGAATGGCGGCACGCCCCAGTGAGTCCAGCGTGCCGGCCTGGAAGCGCCGGTTGATCTCAGCCAGCCATTCATTCCATTCAGATTCCAGATGAACGCGGCCCTGCAGGCCCACCACGCCGCAATAATCCTTCCAGGGGTTAAAAGGGAATCTGCTGTTATCGAATGTCATTTCCGTCTCCGTTCAATTTTCATAAATGATCCCGAATTCCAATCCTGCCGGGACATATTCCTGCAACCGCACCAGAAGATCTGTTTCGCGTAAAGGCGCCAGCACAAAATGGAAAGCGCCCATCTCGCCGCCGTCATCCGCGCCGCGGCGAATGGCATCATCGGTGGCGGTAAGAAGTTTGGCGTAAGGGGGATCACCGTAGCGCAGCGAAAAGAAGAGAGGCTGCGGAGATCCGGGCGCCTGTTCAACGCATTCAAATTGCCGTGGCGTGACCGCGTGTGGCGGCAGAAAACTAAAGCGCACGCAGCCTGCCTGCTTGCGGTCCGCCAGCAGGGGCGCTTTCCATGTGTCGCCTGCGGCCAGCCCGGCCCAGAAAATAGTGTTCGATATCAGATCAAGCAGCGTGGCATGAACTTTCCCAATCACGGTGCAGCCGATCATCGTCAGGCTGCCGCCACCGCTGAGTCCATCAGGCGCGCTATAAGCCACGTTGGTGCGGCTGGTGGCGTCAACAATGCTGTCAGAAAGATTTGCGGTTACCAGTTCATTCGTCCGCAGGGCGCCAAGAATGGATTTCTGCACTAGAATCTGCAGTCCAGCGGGCTCTGCCACCAAAGCAGGTTGGTCGCCGTGTACGGGAAGTCCAGCAGGTGTGAGTGCCCAGCCCGGAACCAGCGTGGTATGTGTTAATTCCAGTTGGCTCAGAAGATTTGTGCTTCCGTCTGGCCGTAGCGCAGGAGCGTGCAACAAAGCTGTGGGAGAGGGACTTCCCGGAGCGGCGCTGGAGCTGACCACAATCCCGTTCAGCGTAAAAGTGGTGGAAGCCGCGCCGGTGATGGCAATCTCATCGCTCAGAATCAAGGTGGGGCGATGGCTGTCTGCCGCGCGCAGTTCCAGCGTGGCGCCAGTGGGCAGATCGATGTCGAGTGCCAGGGCTGGCGAACCGGCTGCAGGATAAATCTGGCTATCAATGATTTCTACGGCTGCTGCTCCGCCGCTGGTGGTGAGCTGAGCGACGGCAAAAGCTACTGCGTCTTGCAGCGTGGAGTAGCGCGGCGTGCTTGCCGTGTCAGGAAAGGGAAAGACCTGCGCCTCATTTTCAACCGTGAAGGTGCTGGCGCGCGGATACTCTCCGCCGCCCATGTCTGCATTGAAGCCATAATAAAAGGATGCGCGCACGTCAGGTGCAGGGCTGCCCGGTGGAACGGCGATCCGGCCGAGTTCAGGATCGATGGCTGCTTTAAAGAGGCTTCCGGCAGCGGGCAGGTTGTTCCAACTGCCATCTACTCCTGAGAGATCGCAAACCTGAATTTCATAGGCATTCAACAGCGTGTTGTTTACGTAAATTGCGAGGCTGTTTCCTTCGCCGTAATAAGATGATCCGGCGCCGCCTTGTAAGTCATTGCACAGCACGCGCCGCCGCAAACGGTCCGGCACATTCACCGGCTCGGCCAGTGCGGTGATCGTCTGGCCTTGCGGCCGAGGATTGTTGAAGAGTGGAATGTCCTGCCCGAGCGGACTCAGCCGGAAACATTGCGGATTCAGCGGCACAGGAATGCACGGCGACTGGCTCAGCCGGTATGCATGCAATGACCACAGAAAAATGCCGATATTTTGAATGTTGTAGCGGCCGCGACCAGAGGCAATCCGTCGCACGTCAACGCTGTGGGCTGTGCGATCAAAGCCGCTATCCATGTACAGCCCGGGCTTCCATTGCCTCAAGTCCGGCGAGTAGTGATTGTAGAGCCGGATGTGGTTCATGTACTGGCTGTCCATCAGGACTTTGAAAAACTCAACCGCGTGCGCGGGCCAGCCAGTTACGTCTCGCGCCAGCTGCTCCATGACCGGAACGGTTCCCTTGCGGCGACGGAAGGAGATAGTATGTGCGACCTCAGCCCGCGGACTTGCCACCGCCGGAGCTATCCCCTTGACTGCGCGATAGCCGATCAAATCGCCGATGTAAGGAATTACCCAGCGCGCGCAGGTCTCAATAAACTGGTCGTCATACAGTTGGTCAAGATTTTCTGAGAGCACAGCCAGCTGCTCTTCCACCAGCATGAGCAGTGATTGCAACGGCCCGCGCGCAGCCTTGGCTGTAAGCTCATCCAACTCAGCCTGCTGGTCGGCGGAAAGCGGTGGGATGAGCGCCTGCAGCGCCGCGAGTTGTGTTTGCTCCACGGGCGTCAACAATGCCTGCGACTGTGCTACCTGTGAGTCTTTGAGACGGTATAGCGCGGGTAGCAGCTGAAAAAGATCAAGTCCCTTCAAGCTCATGCCATCACCCCCAGAACCACGCTCTTGGGATCAGGATCCAATACCAGAATTTCTGCCGGCAGCGGTAAAGCGTGAGGATCAGCCACGGGCAGGTAAGCGCATATGCGCGCCGCTGATCCAGATGCGGTGCGCGGCAAGCTCACTTGCTGGGATAGCCAGTTATTCAGTTTTGCGACGGTGAAGCTGCCTGCGCCTGCCAGATCGCCGGCAGCACTGGTGGCGACGGTGAAAATTTTGGTGACGTTCACTGCCAGCACTCCGGGAACAGCCTGTATGAACGCAGCAACTTCGTCAGCGGAAATGCCCTGGCCAAAGGTGCGCGCAGAAAAGCTATAGGCCTGTGTAAGGGCCGTTGAAACCTGGACTTTCACTGCCGTCGCGTCATAGGCGGGGTCATATTTCAGATCCGCCGAAAGGCCAAAGAGCGTTTCCAGAAATGACTGCGCTGTGATGGGAATGAGCGGATTGCCATAATTCCTGAGCGAGTTCACCAGGTTGTTGAGCGTTGGGTTTCCCGGAGGCAGAGCCACTCCGCCTACGCTGGCGATGGTAAGAAAAACGCCGCGGCCCGGCCCGCTGGGAATCCAGAGGGCGTGTGCTTTGGCAATGCCGGCAAAGCTGCTCGCGTAATCCTGGTAGTCAGTAATGGAAACGGCGCGGCCCAGCGTGAGCACCGTTTGCGGCGCGTTGGCGCGGATGCCATCCACCGATTGCGGATCCTGCCCGCCGGTTGCATCTTGCGGATTGCTGACCCCGTTTACTCCAAGCGGCCTGTCCACAAGAATGCTGATGGATCCAGCAGCTACATTTCCTGACGCACCTGACCCAATGCGATAGCTCGCCTGAATATTATTTTGTCCGGTAGGCAGAGTGGCTCCTTCCACGCCGTCACCAAAGAGAACGGTGGTGGCTCCCTCCGGCTGGTTTAGCGTGGAGAAAATTTGTTCTGCTGGCCCGTGGTTGTAAAGGCTTGGGGCTTCTGTCCAGGCCACGGAGCTTGCTCTTATCTGCAGCGTGCTTTGGCGGCCGGTGGGAGTGGGTGCTTGTATAAACGTCAAAGGTTTTTGCTTCAACGCAAAGCTTTGATTGGGCACGGCGGCTGCGCCATTGCCCACCACTTCCGTCACGGACTGGCCATTGGTCGCCAGGCCGACATTCGCATTCACGACTGCAACGGTGCGGTCATAACAATTGAGCAGGTTCGATTTCAGCCGGATGCGTGTATGGCTTGCGCCCTTGATGCCGATTGAAACCGTGCTTACAGAAGAAACCAAGGCAAACTCTTCAATGTCAGGATCTTTGCTTCCCGAGAGTGCCAGGGTGAAATTGCTGAGTGACGGCAGAGGCGCTGATGCAACGGTTGAAATCACTGTCCCACTCCTGCCGCTCGCATCTTCCACGGCAAGGTTTCGCTGCGTGGTGTCTGTGCTCCAATCTGGAATCGAGCCATCAGGATTGAACGGCAGTGGCAGCGGATCGGTGATGGTCAATGAATCGCTGGGATTTAAAACCAGATTGTCAGAGCCATCGTCGGGAACAAACACGAGAGTCGTGATGCCATCATTGACTGTGATTTTCTGCCGCTTGCCGGAGACGGCGACTACTTTTGCGCCAACCAGATCAGGCCGAAAGTCTTTGAGGTCAAGAAAAGTTCCGTAAAGCGGATATTTCAACGGCTGATCTGCGATAGGGAGTTCGTCGCTCTGGGTGAGCACAGAAGTATCGCGCGTATTTTCGTAATATGTGAACAGGTTGACGTTGGTATCTGTTCCTAGGCGGCTGATTTTGGCGCTCACGCCAAAAGCTGAACGCGAAATTGTTGTAATGGATTTAACGCCATAGAGGCTAACCAAGCCAGCCGGTGAGCGCGATGCGGTTCCATCCGGCTGGATCAACGCCAGCCATCCGTGAGAGGCAATTTTGGAATAGACAGCATCCAGATCAACCAGGCTGCTGGCCGCAGGATTATTGTTGGCGAAGTCCCACTCGCTTTCGGCCACATTCAATACACCTGCAAGGGCCGTCCGTGTTTTTGCGGCAAGCATGAGCGGATTGACCGCATTGAATCCAAAAAGCGCGGCGCGCTGACGGAAGGCGTAAAACTTTACGTGGCCCTGTGCTGGCCCGCTGCTGCCATGCCCCAGACCGTCACTCCATGAGACAAGCGTGCGATTGTTTTGCGTGTCCGGCTGGACGGTGGTAACGACCCTCACATCCCATTGAGTGCTGTTGGTGGCGCTCAGCCGCTCATCGCCCACAATCAAAACCAAGTCGCCCGGCTGCAGCTGCGTGGCGGTTCCGCGCAGATAGACGCTCAGGTTTCCAAATTGCGGAACCCATGGTGCCGTGGCCTGGACGGGCAGTGCGTTCCAGTCAGCCTTTGCCTGAATATCAGCAGAGGTTTCAAAGACCTGCGGAAGCTGCCCTTGTGCGGGCACACTCTGAGACTGTGTGCCTTGAGGAATGGTGATGGCAGGCGTGGCCGGGTTTGGTGTTTGCCCGGGCGTGGCCTTGAGCGTGAATGCCAGATAAACAGCGGATGAAACACCCGGCGCGGGCTGATACCCGATGAGGCGTGAAAGCTCAACGAGGGAACGCAATTGCCCGGCTGTGCGCAGATAACTCTCATTGGCAAGGCGTTCCTGATAGAACGTCAAGATATCCAGCATGATCGCGGACGCATCCAGCAGCGCGACGCTGAAATCGTCGTCGGCCCTGGTTTTCATGCCAGCCAGCGCCGGATAGTCAGAGCTGGAAAGGCGGGCCAGCATGGACTCTTTGAAAGTGGCCCATGTTCCGGTGCGATATTGAATTGCAGAAAGACCAGCACGGTTTGTCTCCGCCATGGGAGTCTGCACGCTCGTGCCGGCACAGCAGCCGCAATCGCAATTAGATTTTCCTGCGCAACTCATAAAGTGCTCACTTGCCCCCTTCCATCACCAGCGTTAGCTGGCCATGGTCAGGGAAATTGCGGTCGTTCTCCAGCCGCGCCACTTGAAAAGAGCCCAGCTTGATTTCTCCGGTCTGCAGGTACACAGGGCTGTTTATGCCTTGCGGTTGAAAGATGGAAGCAGTCACGGCCTGCACGCCGGGAACTTTGCGGGCCGCGGCATACACCGGGCTCAGATAAACGGTCTGGCCGAAGCCAAAACTGTCGGGAAAGAAAATGCCCTTCTGTCCGTTGGGAAGAAGGCGGTTGCTCAAAACTTCATCCAGGGCTTCCTTCACGTCGGCGCGGAAATAATCAGGGTCCACGCAAATCTGCAATTCAATCTGGATGGAGACATACTGCGGCGATTCAATTTCCAGGTCCTGCCCGGCAAGGTGGTAGCGCTCAACATTTTTCTTGATCGCCTTGCGCAAAGGCTGAGT
>DASZMF010000118.1:0-5206 GCA_035552035.1 Candidatus Angelobacter sp. | reverse complement strand
ACGTTTCGCGAGTCCAGCTGTGAAGACCTTGAGACTACGCCGCTCTTAAATGCCGTGGTAGCGGCAAGCTTTTTGCGGTCCGCTACAGCACATGAGGAGATGGTTGAGTTTCTACTGCGCGCTGGAGCTTTACCTAACCTGACGAGCCACGGTTATTCGCCGCTACATGCCGCGGCTAGCCAAGGCAATTTAAAGATGGTTCAGCTTCTGCTTCGATACGGAGCGAGACCAGATTTCAAATACAGGGGCGAGACTCCGCTACTGATGGCCGCTGGACGGAAAAAAGCAGTCGCCTTAATTCCTGAGCTCATTGCAGGCGGCGCAAATATTGATGATGTTGATGACCTGGGCGGAAACGCGATTTCAGTTGCTGCAAGTAGCCACAATTTAGAGGGCGTCCGGTTATTTGTAAAGCTGGGTGTAGATGCTTGTGCGGAAGATCAAGAGGGAAGAACGGCGCTTTATTGGGCTAAATCCAACTTGGACGAAGATCCTGACAAACAGGAGATCATCTCTTTTTTACAGCAGAAATGTGGCGGTTAGCGCTGAACTGCTGGCTTGATGGCGGTTGGCTTGATTGATGTGCTGGCCATCATTGAGTCGGCTTGCGCGTCCCCGCCTCGAGCACAGAAGAACAGATAACTAAAGAAGATCACGCCCACAGCTCCGGCCAGGGTAAATTTCCATTGCCATGGAAGCGATGAAGGCGAAATAAAGCCTTCAATCGATCCCGCAATGATGAGAATTGGAACTACGCCCATCACCAGGCGGACAGCTTCGCCTCCGGCCTTGGCCAGTGAGTCTTTGCGGGAGAGCACTCCGGGAAAGAGTATGCCCTGGGCCAGCCGAAAGCCCGCGCCTCCGGCAATAAAGATGGCGGGCAGCTCCAGCACGCCGTGCGGAGCCACAAAGCTCCACAGAGAAAGGCTCATATCGTTGAGCCAGCAGGCCACGCCGATTACGCCTATCAGCAAGCCGTTAAAGAACATTGAAATCACTGTGCCCACGCCAGCGGTGATTCCCATGGCAAATGCCGTAAAAGAAACCGTGATGTTATTCGTCATAATGCGGCTGGAGGCGGCGGGTGAGAAGCTGACGACTGAGTCGGTCCACATTTTGTGCCGCTCAATGGTTTCCATCATTTGGGGCGAGAGAAAGAGACGCATGTAGTCCGGGCGGGTGAGCGCCAGCAGCATGCCGGCGAGGCCGCCCACTACAAAAATCAGAAAGGCAATGTTGATGAGCCGCAGGTTGTCACGGAAAATCTGCGGGTACGTATGACGGTAAAAATGGATGATACCTCTGGCACTCGATTTCTCACCGGCATAGATGGTATTGTGAGCGCGGGAGAGTAGCAGGTTCAGGGAACGGGCATAGGATTTGCCCGTGGGATCTTCACGCAGGGCAGAAAGATCAGCAGCCGCCTGGCGATAAAGCAGCCCCAGTTCCTGTAACTCCAGCCGGGTCAAGGCGCGCAAGCCAGCTTGCTGCACCTGGTCCAGTAATTGTTCCAGGCGTTTCCAATGACTTTGACGTTTTTCGAGCCAATACGTGGAGATCATCGTGGCAACTGACAAGCTTACCATTGATACTCCGGAGCAGGTACACCTTGAATTTGTGCTGGCCGGTATTGGCAGCCGCTTTATGGCGGCCTTTCTGGACGCGGTAATTGAGCTGATTGTGTACCTGATCGTGATCTTCAGCGCCATTTTCAGTAGCTGGAAAATATACGATTCGTCACGGTCCATCTGGGTACAGGCACTGCTGAGCCTGTTCTTTTTCTGCATCTACTGGGGCTATCACGCACTTTTTGAGGCGATCTGGAAAGGCCAGACGCCGGGCAAGCGCTGGGCCGGAATACGCGTGATTAAAGACTCTGGCCGGCCTATCAATACATTTGAGGCCCTGGCGCGGAACCTGCTGAGAGCAGTTGATTTTCTGCCTTTGTTTTATGGCGTGGGTGTTCTTACCATGCTCTTGAACAGTAAAAATCGCCGCCTGGGAGATTACGTGGCCGGAACGCTGGTGGTGCATGAGAGTTCTGATCGCGAGTCTAAGATCTTTTTTAATACGCCCACGAAAACTGAATTCGTTCTGCACCAGGCCTCTGGGCTGACCTTGCAGGAAGCCGAGTTGATTGAGACTTTTCTGGCGCGGCGGCTGGATTTGCCCTATGACGTAAGAAGATTGAACAGCAAACGCATTGCCGAGATGATCGGCACGCGGCTGAATATCCCTTTGGAATCGCGCCCGGCAGACGATGAGAACTTTCTGGAATTAACGGTGAAGGAGTTCAGAAGCAGGGCGCAATATCGCTAAAGCAGGAAGGCGATATGGCACCCCGGCATCTCTGACGTTATTGCGCGGAGCCGCCCGAACCTTTAAGGTAAATAACCGACATGCACTAACGATTACCCCAAGCGGCTTGGGTTTCGCCGTTTTTCTGTGGTACTTTAGCCCCAATTGCACTTGTTTACGGTTTCCCACGGCACTCGGAAAGGCTGCCCTGTAGTTCAAGATTTTTTATGGCTCTCGGTTTTGGGTTCAATAAAGTAAAGGTCCTTGCGCAGGCGGAGAAGTTTGTCCAGCAGGGGAAGCTGCCCAATGCCATTTCCGAGTATGAAAAAATCGTCAAAGAAGATCCCAAAGATCTCACGGTACTGAACACCATTGGCGACCTCAATGCCCGGCTCGGCAACAATGAAGAAGCCACCTACTACTTCAAAAAAGTGGGCGACATGTACGCGCAAAACGGCTTTGCCGTTAAAGCCATTGCGATTTACAAAAAGCTGACCAAGATTTCTCCCTACAGCGCGGAAAATACCACCAAGCTGGCAGAGCTCTATGGGCAACAAGGCTTGTATAACGATGCGCGCGTCCACTACATGCAGGTGGCTGACCAGCTGTTAAAGTCGGGCGACAATCAGCAGGCAGCGCGGGTCTTCCAGAAAATTCTGGAACTTGATCCGGAGAACGCGCACACGCAGGCCAAGCTGGCCGATCTCTATACAAAGCTGGGCAAGAAAGATGAAGCCCGCAATATTTATTACAGTGCAGCCGAATCACTTTACGCACGCGGCTCATATGCCGCCGCAGAAGAAGCGCTGGAAAAAGTTCTCTCTCTTGATCCCCTGAATACTGGCGCGCTCATGCTGCGCGGCATGATTGCCGTGGACGCCGGCGACAGCCAGGTTGCAGTGCAATATCTGGAGAAGGTCAGCGACATTGATTCCCGGCCTGACGGATTGCGCGCCCTGCTGCGGGCCAAGCTCCACACTGGCAATGCGCAGGGAGTGGAAGCGGTCGTAGAAAAACTGGTCACCAGGCACAACGATTTGACCGGGGCCACCACGCTGGCGCAGTGGTATGTAACCAACAATCATCTGGAAGCCGCGCTGCGCATCTATGAGAAATATGCCGACAAGCTTTTTGCCGGCAATCCGGCGGCGCTGCAGGAAACCATTGGCCCGCTGACGGCGCGCATCAAAGATAATCCTGAAGCGCTGGCCAGCCTGAACCGACTGGCCACGCAGTCAGGCGATCACGCGCAGACCGCGGAAGTGATTGAGCTGCAAGCCAATGCGGCGGCCCAGAAAAACAATTTTGCCGAAGCCCGTGATCTCTACCAGAAGCTGATGGAGATGGAGCCGGAAAATGCGATGCATGGCCAGAATTACAAACAGATGCTGGCCAAGCTGGGAGAAGATTCTGCCACGCGCATCCTGACGCCGGAAGAAGCGCAGCAGGCTTTTATGGTGGAAGAGCTGGATGACACCGTGCCGTCGGTGCACCAGCGCTATGATCCGCCCACGGAAAAAGCGATTGAATCCGCGCTGACAGACGCCGAGCTGTATGTTTCCTATAACGTCCCGGCAAAAGCCATTCCGCCGCTGGAAGCTGCGCTGCCTCTGGCTCCGCATGACGTGAATTTGAACCAGCGTCTGGCCAGCTTGTACGCGCGCGCTGAGCGCTTTGCTGACGCCGCGCGCATGTACCACAACCTCAGCAAAATCTATGGCGACCTGGGACATTCGGCTGAAGCAGCAAAATATCTTGAGGCAGCCAGGAAATATGAGTTGCGAACCGTCGCGTCCGCAGCCAGTCCGGTAGCAGCCCAGCCGCCTCCGCCACCGCCTCCGTTGCCAAGACCCACGTGGCCGCCGACGCCGCCGAAAGTGGAAGCTTCTCCCGCACCGTTTGTGGCCGCGCCATTTAAACCCGAGTCGCCGATCGCCGAAATATTTGAGCTGGAGACGTTTGCTCCGGAGCCATCGGCAAAAGAGCCGCCCATTCCAGCACCAACTGCCGCCACGCCGATGGAGTTTGCAGCCGAACCTTCAGTCCAGGAATTTTCTTTTGACACTCCGGAGCTCAACACAGAACCCGAGCCGTCCATCCCTGCACCGGTAGAGCCCACGCTTGCGCCGATCGCGTTGGAACCTGAGCTCGAGATTGAGTTTGCGTCAGAGCCAGAGCCAATTAAGCCTGTCGCGTTTAAGGCAGAGCCAGAGCCCGTGGCAGCCGCTCCGATGCATGAGCACGAAATTGATCTTTCCAACGAGTGGGAAGACATGATTGAAGTTGAGCCGGTTGAGGCTGCGTCCACTGTGGTGCAAGTGCAGTCCTTCCATGAAATAGAAATTGAACACGAGCCGGCTGCGCATGAGATTCCGCTTGAGCCAGTGGCTCCGGCCAAAACACCGGTAGCAGATCTGGAATCGCAGACGACAGAGAAGATCCAGGAAATCCAGTTTTATATCACGCAGGAAATGTGGGAGCCAGCCAAGGCTGCGATCCTTGATCTGACCGAACTTGCGCCTGACGCCCCGGAAGTTACAGAGCTCATCGCCCAGGTTTCTGCCGGACAAGCCAAGGCCAAGCTGCCCACCGCGGCCTCGTCTGACGCTATGCCGGCGATGATGGAAGAAGAGCCGGTTGCGTTTACGCCGATTGAGATTGAAGAGCCGGTCATGGAAGAACCTGCTCCTCCACCACCACCACCTCCGCCGGTGTTTGAGAAAAAACAGCCGCCTGCAGTTGTGTCTGCGCCGGTGATGGAGTTTGAGAACGTTCTGGATATCCCAGAGCCGCTTCCACCGATTCAACCTCAACCTGTTCAGCACCAAGCTGTTCAACCCCAGCCTGTTCCGCCGCCTCCACCGGCATCCATTGTTCCGCCTCCGGTAGCGGAGACTCAGCCTGTTCA
>DASZMF010000117.1:0-5504 GCA_035552035.1 Candidatus Angelobacter sp. | reverse complement strand
CGTGCAAGAAAATTAAAAAACTCTCACTAACAAAGAAAAGTTTCATTGCATTGAACTTTGATGTACGAGCGCCGTGCGGATCGCATCAATTCGGTTTACACTCGGATTCAGAGAACATTTGCAACAGCGCGACGACTGATCTTTCAGTCTGCACAGCGTAAATTCAATCGGTTTTTTCTCGCGTAGGTAGAGGCATTTTCGTTGAACAAGGCCAAAGTACTGCTCATGGATGATGATCCAGCCATTCTCATGGCTGTCTCAGACTTTCTTCGGATGGACGGATATTCCGTGGTGCAGGCCGGGAATCTCAAATCAGGCTACGCCGCAGTTGAGACTGAAGCCCCGGATATTGCCGTAATTGATTTCGATCTGCCTGACGGAACGGCGCTCGATTTTCTCTCAGGCCTCAAGAGTATGAATTTTCCGTTGAAGTGCATTGTGCTCACCGGACACGGCTCCATTGATCTCGCGGTAAAAGCCATCAAGGAAGGCGCCGATCAATTTCTCACCAAGCCGACGCAGCTATCTGTGCTGAGTGCAGCGGTCCGCACATGCCTGCAGAACCAGCAAAACCAGCGCAAACAACTGGCCGGCAAAATGGCCCGTCCGCGATATGACAAGAATCCCTTTCACGGCACCAGCAAAGTGATTCTGAAATTAGCGCAGGAAGCGCGCAAGATTGTGAACACCGAGCGTCCGATTCTGATTCAGGGTGAAACTGGAACCGGCAAAGGCGTGATGGCCCAGTGGATACACAAGAATGGTCCGCGCGCGGAAGAAACTCTGGTTGACGTAAATTGCGCCGGCCTTTCCAAAGATCTTCTGGAGTCAGAGCTCTTTGGCTATGAAAAAGGTGCGTTCACCAGCGCGGCCGGAAGTAAGCAGGGTCTGGTCGAGGCGGCGCACAAGGGCATTCTGTTTCTTGATGAGCTCGGCGAGATGGATCTCATGGTCCAGCCCAAACTGCTGAAGGTTTTAGAAGACAATCGTTTTCGCCGCCTCGGTGACGTCAGGGAACGAATCGTCGATCTGCAGATTATCGCCGCGACCAACCGCAACCTGATGCAGTCCGTAAAGGAGATGAAATTTCGCGAGGACCTGTATTTTCGCATCAGCACGTTTCATCTGCGGATTCCGCCACTGCGTGAGCGTGGAGAAGACATACCCATCATTGCGAACTCACTACTGCGCAATCTCGCGACAGACCTGGCGCGTGATCAACAGGAACTAAGCCCCAGCGCGGAGACGCTGCTCAAGAGTTATTCCTGGCCGGGAAACATTCGTGAACTGCGCAACGTTCTGGAGCGGGTTGCACTCACTTGTGAAACGCGCGTGATTGAGGCGCAGGACCTTAACCTGACGCAGCGCAATCCAACCACCATGTCCCACTCAGATTCTGAACCTGCGTTAACTCTTGCAGAGCTCGAGCGCCTGCATATCGCGCGCGTATTGCATGAAGAGTCCGGCAAAGTGGCGCAAGCCGCCGTCCGGCTCGGAATACCGCGAAGCACTCTCTACCAGAAGCTAAAAATCTACGCCATCCCCACGGAAACCACGCAATAACTAAATTCTCGTCGTCGGAGGGATAGGCTCGCCAGCTGGCGGCTTAATCTCCACTGGCCACTGCGCTTCGGGCGCCACGTTCGCTGTATGGTCTTCTGCCTGACCGTTGCGCATCAGCAATGCCAGTTCCACGCGGTTCCATACACCCATCTTTTTAAAGATGCGGGAAAGCTCGTTGCGTACGCTCTGTTCTTTAATACGCAAGCGACGCGCGATCTCACGGTTCGGATACGCCTGCGCCACCAATTCAGCAATGCGTTTCTGTGCCGGGCTCAGGTTGTAAAGGTCAAGCATGTGCGGCTCGGCTTCACTGCGCACGTCTTCAATGGAATTCAGCGCCTGCACCAGCCCGGTGCTCGCGGCGGTAAAGGCTTCTGCGCCGGAATTCAACATAATCACCAGCGTGCCGGGGCAGAATTCCTGGATAAAGCGGAGAACCTTAAAACGGTCAGAGTCATGGTTGGCCGGGTTGAATTCCAGGACAACGCCGGCAACATCACCTTGTTGTAAAAGCTGTTTCACGCGCAACACGTCAGACGTAATCGTCACGCGCCAGCCAGCCTGGCGTAAAGAATCCAAGAAACTCTCCGGGACACCCTGTTGCAATGGCACTACGAGCAAATGATCCATAACAAACCTCACATCTCCGCTTACAAGTCTATGTATCGGCTCTTATGGGCAGGACTTTCGTCTAATTGCAAAACTTTACACAGAAAATGGTTATTCAGGACTTATTCGGAACTGCCCCCTGCCGATAAATGAGGTAACGCAGCAATTATCGGTCGCGGGTCGTGTTGGCTAATAGCTGTTATCGGCCCGCAACCGCCGGCTCTTCACCGGCAGGATTTTTGCCATTCGGGAGTTGAACGGTCGCATCCTTGCGGCCATGTTTGCCACGTTAAAATTCTCCAATTTCAGGTTAGAACCGTACAGATGTCCAGCTGTCAGAGTCTGAATTCTGGAATCTGTACAAGAGACAGACCTGACTCAGTACACACGTCCTTGATTCTGAATCACTTAACAGTACTGGTGTTTTGGCACAGTACATGCCATAGCAAGTGTGGGAGGCAACACTCACAATGGCAACCAACGTAATCAACCCGGCTCAATCACAACTGGTGGTTCAGAACTATTTCAATCTGGTACAGGCAATCGCCAGCAAGATTAAACGGCGTCTTCCGGCGCATGTTGATGTGAACGATCTTGTCCAGACGGGAATGATTGGGCTGCTTGAAGCCTCAAGCCGTTTTGACGCTACGCGTATGGTGGATTTTGCCAGCTACGCCAACTCCCGCATCACCGGCGCAATTCTTGATGAGCTCCGCAAGTGGGACACCTGCTCTCGCCAGGACCGCAAGACTGCCCGCGAGATTGAGCATGTAAAGCAGAGCCTGCGCGCCGTTACCGGCACTGAGCCAGGACGCGAAGAGATTGCCCAGGCCGTTGGCCTTGGACTGGCCGAGTATGACCGCACGCTGCATCGGCTTGAGTCAGCCAAGCAACCATCACTCCAGTCGGAAGACCATGATTCTGATCCCAGCGAAGAACTGAACCAGCTCCCATCCAAAGATCAGACGCCATTTGAAGCCTGCTCCAAGAATGAAGATTTCAAACTGCTCCGCACATATATCAAGGAACTCAAGCCCCGTCAGCGCCGCGTACTTGAAATGTACTACTTCAAGGAAATGGGCCTGAAAGATATCGGCGAGCAGATGGGCGTTGGTGAAGCCCGCATCAGCCAGATCCACAAACAGGCAGTAACAGAACTGCGCCGCCTCATCGCTACCGGCACTCGCGTATCAGCACCAGCCGTCAGCGCCATGGTTCAGTAAGTCTGTAAATTTAAGCAGTGAGTTAAAAGTCTTCCCAAAGACGTTACCTCCCCAAAAAAGCAAATTGCCACAAGTCTCTTGTGGCTTTTGTTTTTTGGGGAGAAGTTGTTCACCAGCAAATCGGCTCACCTTGTGAAATCAGATCACACTTTTAGAATTCGTTATCCCGACGATCGTTAAGCTCGCTCGCGCTGTCTTCAGCGAGCGAGTAGGGAGGAGGGACCTTGCTTTTGGTTTTAGAGCGGATATTATGTGGTCTGCCTTTTTGCCAGCAATCCACTCATCGCCCAAATTCCCAGCAACGGCCCAAGAGCCATACTAGCCAGTGCCCACTGCCATCCGTAATGAGCAGCAATGGCGGCCATCAGCCGGATCACGCCGGCAGTCAGCAAAAATCCCAAAGCCACCTGGCAGGTCAGCGCCGTGCCCACATAGTTCTTGTCTGACACTTCACTGATGATGGTTGAGAACTGCGCAGAGTCCGCAATCACGGCAATGCCCCAGATCAGAGAGAGCGGAATAAGAATGGTGGGTCGATGCAGCACCAGCGCAGCCAGTACGCAGCAAACTGAACTCACCGCCATGGCGATAATCGTCACGCGCGCCCGCTGCGCCACCCGGATATCTGCGCTTTGGTCTTGTAATTTATCGCTCACGGCACCAGCCCATATGCAGCCGACTGAGCCAATCGCAATGGCCAGAGCAGCCATGGCTTCAAACATACTGCGCGACCATCCAACAGAAACTGAGAAGATCACGGCAATCCAGCCCCACATGCTGTAGAGCTCCCACATGTGTCCCAGATATCCAAGATTGGCGAGCCGCAGCTGCCGGTTGCGGACAATCTCCAGTATCTGTGCCGGATCAAAATGCGATTTGGGCATGGCATACGGCCCTTCACGCACGCCCAGGCCAACAATCAAAGCGCCGAGCAGGGCTTGCGCGCTGCCTAGAAGAATCACGCCTTGCCACGGCACGCGTCCAATGGCATTCACGGCATGCGGCAATGCAGAGCCAACTGTAAGCGCGCCGATCATTACACCCAGGGCAAGTCCGCGTCCGCGCTGAAACCAGCCGGCAATAATCTTCATGCCCACCGGGTAAACTCCAGCAAGAAAAAATCCCGTCGCGCCGCGCAGCAGAATGGCCGAAAGCGGATCGGCCGCTACAAAAGCAAATGCAGCATTCGCCGCCGCAGCCGCAATAGCAGAAACGACTAGAACTTTGATGGGACTAAAGACATCGGGAATATTAAAAAGCGCAAACGTGATTGCGCCCACGGAAAACCCAATCTGCACGGCGATGGTCAGCCATGATCCCAGGGCAAGGCCGGAGTGCCACAGCGTTGTGATCTGCGGAATTACGGCCGTGCCTGTGAACCACAGTGACATGGCCAGCAGCTGGGCCAGTGAGAGCAAAAAAAGTGCCCGCCGGGATGTAAGTCCCTGGCGGGCTTCAGTCTGAAGCGTTGCTGGCATTTAGCTTTTAAGTTTCCTTCGTTCGCAGGAAGTTACAAGCGCTGCTGGATCCACAGCGTCATTGTCTAACTGCAACTCTGCAATTTTGCCATCTTTGTCGATCAGGAAATTAACGCGGCGGCCGATCTTGCGTTTTTCATCGTAGAGGCCATACTTCTTGGTGATGTCTCCGCCCCAGTCACTCAACAGCGGGAAGGTTACGTTGATTTTCTCCGCCCATGCGGCGTTGCTGAAGGGGCTGTCCATGCTGATACCCAGTACCTGGGTGTCTGCAGCTTCCAGTTTTTTCAAATTCTCCTGGAAGTTCTGCATTTGCTTGGTTCAACCACCGGTGAAGGCAAAGATATAAAACGCCAGTGCGACGTTCTTCTTTCCCTTGAAGTCATGGAGCGAGACCATATTTTTAAAAGTCTGGTCACGCAGGCTGAAGTCGGGCGCCATGTCCCCGACCTTCAATGCTGGCAGCGGTGGAGCCGCGGGAGCTTCTTTCTTCTCCTGCGACAACAACCTGGAGCCGGAAAACGGCCCCAGGAGCGCCAATGAACCCAGCATTTGAATAGCTGTTCTTCTACGCATTAATTTGCTTCCTCCACGATTGGTAAAACTACTTCTTTGCTTGCAACTCCGCCAG
>DASZMF010000116.1:0-3539 GCA_035552035.1 Candidatus Angelobacter sp. | reverse complement strand
GAAGGCGGATCGCTGGATGACGCCAAAGTGGAGGAAATGGGGCTCGCATTGATGCGTCTGGAGGCCAAAGTGAACGAAATTGCAGCCGCTTTTGGCCTGAAACCCGAAGAGTTGAACCTGGAACTAGGGCCGCTGGGGAACCTGTTGGATAAATAACTTTGCATAAACAGACAAGCAAACCAAGCGCCAAAGCTACGCAGCCAAAAGTCAACCGTCAATCACCAATTGCAAATCGCCAATCGCAAATTTCTCCTTTTTCCCAGCCAACCAATAAAAAGATTTCTGGCATCACAATCGTACGCGTCGGCTTCTCCCCCCTTCCGGAATTTCACCGGCCGACTCATAGAGGCAGCAAAAAGTTGACAGTTTATAAAGGCATAGTTAGGATGCGGTGACGTAGATCGCACGGACTTTCCTGTCCGCATGTGGTCTCTTCTGTAATTCCCTGAATATTATGCAAAGAGTTCCTACGGTTTCCGGAACAGCCAACCTGCTGGATATCCTCGATAGGGTCCTGGATAAAGGACTCGTAATCGCTGGTGATATCCGTGTCTCCCTGGCAAACGTCGAGTTATTGACGATTCGCATTCGTTTGCTTATATGTTCCGTGGATAAAGCTGAATCGATTGGTCTGAATTGGTGGAAGTACGATCCCAATCTGACCGCTCCGGCGCCCCAGCAAGTTGTGCGTCGGACTCAGTTACCCGGCGCGCCGCCCGCTTCACAGGCGCCGCGCCCCAGCAAGACCAAGACTGTGACCCGCAAAAAACGGGTGAAGTGAGCCATCAATTTTAATGAAGGAGGCCTTCAATGGCCGTTGAGAGAGTTTCAGGCGGATCAAGTTTAATCGATGTTCTTGATAGAGTTCTCGACAAAGGAATCGTCATTGATGCCTGGGTCCGCATTTCATTGGTCGGTATTGATTTGATAACGGTCGAAGCGCGCGTGGTTGTAGCGTCCATTGACACGTACCTCAAATATGCTGACGCTGTAGGTCTCACTGGTCTGGTCTCCCGCCCCACTGCGCTGGAAGCCGGCGACGAAGGCGGCGAAGAAGAACTGAGCGAGGTCCGGCCGCGCAAGAAAGCCACACCTCGCCGGCGGCGATAAAGGCTGAATTTTGGGGTCACGCATGGCTACGGCCGAAATACGGTTTCAGCCCGGACGCGTCAACGGGCGGCGAACCGCGCAGCCCAGGCGTCCGGCGGTGCTTCGTCTGCTTCAGGCTGAGCGGTCAGAGGAAATTTTTCCGCTCCTGCTCGAAGAGATCATCGCGCTGGGGTATCCGCGTGCCCTTGTGGTGGACGTAAATCTTGATAGTGGTGAGGTCACTCCCGCTGCGGCCCTTAAATGGCCGCGCGCGCAAATGGAAAAATTCTCCAGCGCGCTCTGGATGCAGGAAAATCCGCTCATCGCGGTGCTGAATTCCACCCGGCCTGAAGTGCTTGCCAAAAGCACCCTGCACAATAAGCCGGTCTATGTTCATCCCATCCTTTATTCCAACCGCAATCTCTGCTGGGAAGCTGACCGTATCCGCACCGCCAGCTGTTTAGCGGTTCAGAATTCTCGCCGTGAGAAGCGTGTCCGCCTGGAAGACCAGGTTTGCTCCACCTGTGACATGCGGGCTTACGCCGCGGCCGTGGTGGTTGAGCTGCCCAAGGCTTACACCGAGCAGAGCGTTGCCGAACTGGGCGATCTCATCGACCTCGCCAACCGCTATCTTTCACGGCTCTTCAAGGTCGAACATTATTACAACCGCATGCGCGATATGGAAATCACCATCGCGCAAATGGGCACCGTGATGCAGAGCATGGCGGACCCCGTCATTCTTACTGACACGCAGCATCGCGTCATCATGCAGAATAAAGCGGCTGAGCGCTTCTTCCGCGTGCCAGATGAAATGACTGAAGGTCTGGTCCGCGCCGTTGAATTCAACAACCTGCTTTTCTCCGCCGCGCTCTCTTCCATGCTGGTCTCCGGCAATGATTCTCACCGCGACCTCACCCTGGTCGATGCCATTGAAGGCGAAGAGATGCTGTTTGAGGCCGTCTCCGCGCCCACGTTTGGCCCGGAAGGCATTCAACTTGGCACCGTGACGGTAATGCGTGACGTGACCGATCTCCGCCGTGCTGACCAGGAACTGCGCCTCAATTATGAGCGGCTGAGCGAAGCCGAAGAAGTCGTCCGCCAGGACCGCGACCGCCTGAACCTGATTATTGAAAACGTAGGCGATCCAATCGTGGTGTGCGACGGCCAGGCAAAAATCGTTCTCGTCGATCCGCTGGCCCAGGAGCTTTTCGGCACCGACACAGAAGTGGTTCGCGATACTATCCAGTTTCAGAACCAGACCAAGCTCACCACGTTTATTGATACCTTCACGTCATCTTTTGCCGAGCGTGAAACCGCGCCGCTGCGTTTGTATAACCCAGCGCTGCGTCAGGAAATTGAGTATGACGCGCGCTCCGGCAAGATCTTTGGCGAACGCGGACACGTGGCTTATACCGTCACCGTACTGCGTGACCTTACCGCGTTACGCAAAGTTGAGCAGCTCAAGGTCGAGCGGCGCATGCTGGAAATTGAAAAGTTTGCGGCCACTGGCAGGCTTGCCGCCACCATTGCCCATGAGGTCAACAACCCCATGGAAGCCATCAAGAATGCCATTTACCTGCTGGCCAATGCGGTTCCTGAAAGCGCCACGCCGGTCTATAACATCTTGAAGTCGGAAACCGAGCGCGTGGCCCGCATTGTCCGCCAGATGCTTGGGCTGTATCGCAACACCGAGCAGGTAAAGCCAGTCAGCGTGAATACCATTATTGAAGATACGCTTCTGCTGCTGAACCGCCAGCTCCAGCGCGCCAATGTGGAAGTAATCACCGAACTGGAAGTTTTGCCGGACGCCGTGATTGCCGCCGACCAGATCCGCCAGGTGCTTTCCAACCTGGTCATCAACGCCCGTGACGCCATGCCCAACGGCGGCAAGCTGCGCATACGCAGCCGTCACATTGCCGGCATAGACGACCTGCATGGCTGGGTGCGCATCCTAATCGCGGACACTGGTTCCGGAATTCCCACAGAAATGATTCGTTCCATCTTTGAGCCGTTTGTAACCACCAAGGGCGAGCGCGGAACGGGGTTGGGACTGTGGATCGTCAAGGGCATCATTCAGAACCATGCCGGCAAACTTTCTGTGAAGAGCAAAGCCGGAAAAGGCACTACTTTCAAGATCGACTTACCTGTCGTTAAGCTATAAACGTTACACTGTAAGAGTTAAGCTGTGAACGCTAAATTGTGAACGTCAAACTGAAACGCAAATTTTTAACTGCTAAGATCTGATCGTTAAACGTATCGGTGCGATTGTGGCCGTAAAATTGTGAGCGATGAACGAAAATCCCGCGTGCTGGTAGTGGACGACGAAGCCGCCGTCCTGCTTACCTACAAGCTCATTCTTGAGCGGCAGGGATATGAGGTTTTTGCCTGCAGTACTACTGTGCAGGCCATCGCCATGATTGAGAAGGAAAAGTTTGATGTTGTGCTATGCG
>DASZMF010000115.1:0-1931 GCA_035552035.1 Candidatus Angelobacter sp. | reverse complement strand
CGCCGCAAAGTTGATCTCAATTATTTTTATAGCAACACAGACCTGCTGCAGGGCAATTTCATTCTCACCACCGCCACGCTCAGCTATTCGCAGAAAATTCATTCCACGAATGACATTATCGGCTCCGCCGCTCTGGTGCGGACACAGAACAACGGCGTCACCACCACTCATCCTTTATTTAGCATTTCACTGCAGCATAGATTTTTCAGCGTTCCCTCACTGCTGCTGCCCGGACGCCACGGCATGATTCAGGGCCACATCTTCCGTGACGACGAATCTTCCGGACGCCTCAGTTCGCAGGTGCCGGTACTCAGCGGCGTGGAGGTTCGTCTGGATGAAAACCGTGCCACCCGCACAGATTCCAGCGGCTATTATTCGTTTCATCATGTGTCTTTCGGCGTGCATCGCGTGGAAGCCAGGCTACAGAGTGATGAGCCATTTTTTTACACCACAGATTCGCCCGCCACGGCAGATATGAATGCCACGGTTGATTTTGGCGTTAATTTCGCCAAAGGGCAGATCTTCGGCTTCCTGCTCAATGACGCCGGCGCGGGCATCAATGGGATCGCCGTGGAATTAAAAGGTGAAAAGTTCTCGCACCGCGTGCAGACCACTCTCACCGGCAAGTTCGCTTTCACAGGCTTGGCTTCAGGAAGTTATTCCGTCACCACACTGCCAGACTCATACCCACCCGGATACGCGCTGCAAGACCTGGCGACACAAACCATCACCGTGGAATCAGGCAAACCCGCGAGCGCACAATTTATTGTGAAAGCTTTGCGCTCCATCAGCGGAAAGGTGATGGTCTATGACCCAGCCTCGCTACAAAACGTTCCGCTAGCCGGCGCAATGGTGCAATTGAAAGAGCTTTCGTCAGAGGCAACGTCAACAGGAACAAAACCTGCTGAACCTCTCGAAGCCAAGACTTTTGAAGCAAAGATTTTTGAGACAAAGACCGGCGAAACCGGCGCTTATATCTTCCGCAATCTGGCTGCGGGAACTTATACAGTTTCAATCGAGAATGCAGGAAAAGAAATCTCGCGGACTGTAACTCTGCCTGCCGCGCCCGCGAATATCAGAGATGTTGACTTAAACGCGGGGACAAAAGCGGACCAGCAGAAACAATAAATTTCGTTCTTCCCAAAAGACCGAAGGCGCCGCGCTTGAACGCTCATCATAAATTGATGGAATAGCCGGCAGTTTGACTTGTGATTATCTCAGCGCCGTAGGCGCGATATGAGTTAGCCCACCCTGAGGCGAGCGCATGCGAAGCCGGAAAGGGTGGGTTAGGTGAGAAATCAATGTTGAGCGCCGTAGGTGCGACACAGAAGCTCGCAAACCATCAATCTGCCTTCTTCTTTTTCGCTTTCACCTTTGGCGTCTCCGCAACCGGCGTCATCTTCACCGTCACCGTTTGCAAGCGTGAAACGTTGTCGCGCGGATCGGCGGCGTTGGCCACTACCATCCTCTGTTCTCCGTCAGGCCCTAGGGCTAACCCGACGGACGATACCACTGTGGCCGTAACGGTGAGATGCCCTTCACCGCCACCGCCTGGAGACGAGGCTGTGTGCTGCGCGAATGGTTGCAGGCAGTAAAGCAGCAGAATGCCTGCAGGGAAAATCCTGGATATCAATTTGCCAAAATTCATACGAGGGTTTGCTGCCACAAAACTGGGATTGCATCTTTGGGGAAAGAGTTTCCTGGTTCCGGCAATAATTGCCTATCGGCAATCGCTTCCGCAGGCATGAAGAATCTAATGGTGACTATGGTGACCACTCTGGCTGATGATTTTTGTACTCAGCTCAGAGCTGCTGGATGGCAGCACGATTATCGTTGCGAACGGTAAAAGGCTTGAAACACAGAGGAACAGAGGACGCAGAGGATTTTAAAGTCGCAATTGCGAAAGATCCTCTGCTTACTCTGTTCCTCTG
>DASZMF010000114.1:0-7341 GCA_035552035.1 Candidatus Angelobacter sp. | reverse complement strand
AAAGAGCTCGAGATGGCCAAGATGCTGATCGATTCCCTGATGGCCACCTTTGAACCGGAAAAGTATAAAGACGAATATCGCGAAAATCTCATGGCGATGATCCAGGCCAAGGTTGAAGGCAAGCAGATTGTGGAAACGGTTGAGACCAAGCACAAAGCGCCAGTCGTGGATATTCTGGAAGCGCTGAAGATGAGTATTGCCGAAGTGAAGAAACCGATTCGGTCGTCAGTGGGAACGCCGGCTGCGTCTGCCGAAGAGCATGAAGCGCCGAAGAAAAGCCGCAAAACCGGCGGATAGTTTTTCCGGTTTCACGGCTTAAGGCGTTGGGAATTTGTGGAAAGTTTACTGTGCTTTGCCTGGAGTTACTGAAACTGCTTTGTTTTTCGCAAAGACCACCGTCACGGGTTTGCCTGCGTTGATAAATTCGACCGTACGGTTTCCGTAATCTCCCGGATCCACGTTCATGGCGGCTCCCAGTGCAAAGCCTGCCTGTAGTTCGTTCATGCCGGGTTTGGCTTCATGCTGGTCAATGGCGGTCCATGTGTCGGCTGGCCAATGTTTATAGAGTTCGTGCGGGTCGTCGAAAAAGAAAAGGTCGTTGGCGGTGAAGGTAAAGTCGTCTCCGGTATTTGTTCCAAAAGCAGCGGCAAACGTTCCTGACTCTCCGGCTTTTTCAAATACAGCCATGACTTGCTTCTGGATCACCGCTATTTGTCCCACTTTAACTGCTACAGGCTCGCGTTGCACCACAACGTCTGTGACCTGCAGCCTGGCTAAAGGCGGCAGCAAACCGGCTTTCTTTTTGAAGTCCACAGTTTTCGTACCAGCATTGTAGGGAAAGTAGGGGAGCAGATTTCCGGCCTTGATCCACACTGGCTTTCCCACCAGTTCTTTCTTGGCGGACGCCAGATCATAAGGCACGATTTTGCGTACTGTTACGTAGTCGTCCTGGTTGGTGGAATATGTGGTTTCGGGTTTTTTAGGACCTGCGCCAGTATCGCGGCGGCTATAAAAAAAATATCCCATTCCTGCGGCAAGAATTAAAGCGCAGATGATCGCATTTACTGTGATTGTTTTCTTGAGGTCGGAATCCATTATGCCAATTAATTTATCATGCCTGCCGCAACAAGACCGCGTAAGTATGCTTCCTTACTCGCTTGAAGCCCAAAGGAGCCAAAGCAAGAACATTCCCAGGGACAAAAGAGGAGCATACCAGCGCAATGGATTTCGCTTCCACACGCCGCCAAGTCCAAGAACGAATCCACCTAATGCAAGAGAAAAACCGAATCTATAAATCACGAGAAGAGATGGAGCGTAAAAGCGAAATCCGCCGATTGCAATCCAATAAAGAATGGCGCCGATTGCCAGCGCGGCGGACATACTGGCAAATACAAATCCCGGCAGTGAGATAAATGCCGTAAGTCTATCGCCCGGCGGACGACGCACCCATCGTCTCCATCCAGTGAAGAGAGTGACCGGCAAACTGACATAGAGAATGACGGCTAAAGCAATCAAGAGCCATTGCACGGCCACAATCTTACTAGATCGTTACAAATTTGCTGGCGACTAGAACCAATCCAAGCGTAACGCCGGCAATCACAACTTCTCCCAGGGCTCCCACAATAAATGGACGGATTCCCTGCTTCTTCATGTCTTTGAAATTTGTCCGCAGACCAACTCCGGCAAAGGTCAGCAGAAAGGCCCAGCGAGAAAGATTTGCCAGACTATTAATCTGATCTTTGTTGAACACACTCAGGCTGGCCAGCAATGAGATCAGCAAAAATCCCAGCACGAATTTGGGGAACTTCTGCCACAGGAATGACGCTTTATTGCCAACTGCCTGGCGGCCTTCTTTTGAAGCCCAATAGAGCGCATAGCCCAGCACTACGAATCCGATCATGGCATTGCGCGTGGTCTTGGCCAGTACGGCAATTTTGGCGGCAGCGTCAGAATAGAGCGCGCCGGCGGCGACTGATTCAGCAGTATTGTCCACGCCAATGCCCGCCCAGAGACCGTACATGCGGTCACTCATTCCCAGCCAGTGTCCAATAGACGGAAAAGTGAACAGTGACAGAGCGCCCAGCGCCAGAATAGCCGCGATAGCAAAGGAAGCATCGTCGTCGTCGGCTTCAATGGCAGGCTTTGTCGCGATGATCGCTGAAACGCCGCAGATGGAAGATCCAACCGCCAGCAGACTCGTCAGCTTAGGACTGAGTTTGAAGACGCGGCCCAAAATTGTCATGAAAACGATGGAGAGTGTCAGTTCAATCAGCACCAGAAACAGGCTTACCGATCCCAGTTTAAGCACATCGCCTATCAGAAAGCGTGCACCCAATAAAACAATGCCGGTCTTGAGCCAGAATTCATAGGTTGCGACGCCCGCCTTAAACACAGCAGGCACGCCCACTGTATTTGAGATCAGTAATCCAATAATGATCGCCCAAAGCACGTACTCAATATTTGGAAAAACGATATGGTGCGCCTTGGTGTAGGTGTTGATCGATTTTTCCAAGACCTTCCCTGCCAGCCCAACAATGGCCAGCAGCGCAATGCCCGGCAGCAAGGCAAAGATTTTTTGCGATAAGTGAATTGGTTCTGCCCTGAGTGCAACTGTAGTACTTGCCATGAACGTTTCTCCGTTTTCGTCCGTAATTGATCTCTTCAGTTACCAGGCAACATGTTTCAATATGCCCAACCGCACCAGCGCGGCCAGCGCCAGCGCAATCGCCACAGCCCATCCATCGAGAGAAAGGACTGGCTTCTTCTTTTGTGCTACTTGTTTCTGATCTTGAACGGGTTGGTCCTTCACCACTTGCTCCCTAACAATTGGATCTGCCACAGTTTGACTTGCCATCTGTTTGTCCTCCGTAAATTAGTTCTCATTTGGCGACCATGCGCCAACTTTGCCGCAAAATACAAAAACCCATTCACGTTGCTGGTGAGTGGGTTCGGAAAAACTTTAAAAAACTATTCTATTTCCGCTTTAAATATCACTCGCCAGATGTGCCAGACATGGGACATGAACAACATGAGTTGTCCTGACACATCGGCATTTGGCAAAGAGTGATCATTGCGAAAAAGCAATCCTAACGAGCCATTGGATGGCTGTCAAATCCCGCGGATTCATTTTTATAAATGAATTTTGTTCTCTCGCGGAAAAGGGGTCTAAATAATACTGAGTTGGTAACTTAATCGCCGCTAATTTAGTCTAAATAAAGCAGTAATCAGACAATGCAGCCACACGAGCTGGATTCGGCTGGCTTCCCGGATTGGCACTTTGAAGATAAAAACTATGGCCCTGAGAATTTTGGTTTTAAGAATTATGGTTCCAAGAATTATGGTTCTAAGAGTTTTAGGCACGTTGCTGGCATTATCGTTTCCGGCTTTTGCCGGCGTTGTCACCGATGTGCGCGGCGCACTGGAGCGCAATGACCTTGCCACGGCAAACAAAATATTGGACGGCTATCGCGCGCAACGCGGTATTGATCCGGAATATCTTGAAGCGCTTTCCTGGATGGGCCGCGGTGAACTGGCTGCAGGCGATTTCAAGCAGGCATACAGCTTTGGCCAGCAGACGCAGAAGCTGACGCTGCAGACGCTCAAAGGCGGCAAGGTTGACAGCAATCCTCACATGGCAACAGCGCTGGGTGCGGCGTATGAGGTGCAGGCCCAGGCTTTATCAAAACAAAATCAAAATGAAAAAGCTGTTTTGCTTTTGCGCAGCGCGATCAAAACTTACAGCGCAACGTCTATCCGCGCCCGGCTGCAAAAAAACCTGAACCTGTTAACCATGATCGGCAAGCCTGCGCCAGCGCTGGCGGAGCGCGAATATCTGGGAGCAAAGCCGGTAACTCTGGCAAGCCTTAAGGGATCAGTGGTTTTACTTTTTTTCTGGGCGCATTGGTGTGGTGACTGCAAGGCAGACGCCCCGGTGATTGCCAAGGTACAGCAAGAGTTCGCGCAGCAGGGATTCGTGGTGGTGGCACCTACGCAGCGCTATGGCTACGCAGGAGCGCAAGAGGACGTTACCCCCGAGCAGGAAACCCAATATATTGAGGCTGTCCGGCAGCGTTATTACAGCCAGCTCGCTGGCGTCGCCGTGCCTATCAGCAAAGAAAATTTTGATCGCTATGGAGCCAGCACAACGCCCACAATCGTATTATTGGCGCGCAATGGCAATGTGGCTCTTTATCATCCCGGGGCAATCGCTTATGGCGAATTGCGGCCTGAGATCGAAAAGCTGCTCAAGTCCCACTAATACGGCGGTTTAGCCGCCGCGCTCTGCAACGCTGCGGGCTCCAAATCGATTCTGTGGCCGATTTGCTCCAGCCAGGGGCATCTTAACTAGAATTTTTCAACTTTTCCTAAATCTCTGCTAATATTCCGTTGTCATCTTGAAGTGGCGAAAGCGCAACATTTCTTCAAAGAGAAAATGAACGGATTCAGGCGGAAAATGGTTTTATTGGCTCATAAACTTGTGCGCAGCACGGTGCTCGGCTTGATGTTTTTTCTTGCCGCGACAGCCTGCTGCTGGTGCGATTCTTATGATCCTGATCCGTACGATGACATTCCGCCGGTTGTAACCGTTGAATTCAATTACGTTGTTCCCACTCGCGTCAGTGTCCGCCGCCCATCCGCGCAGAACCAGAATGCAAAGAGGGTTTATGCAGCGGCCAGCGGCCGGCAAAGGCCAGTTGTAATTCCCGAGCTGGTGGATGACCATGGCGTAATGGCGTGCCTTCCCGGGCCCTGCCACATGGTTATTCCACTTCGACGCTAAATAGCATCTTTTTTCTCTCAAATCTCCATTCAAAGCCATTGCTTTTTCTTGCTCGTGCAAGAAACCGTTGCGTGGGACTTTGGCAATGAGGCCGTGAATGGTTGATTCCTCAAGCTGTGCGCAATCGTTTTCCTATTTTTGAAGCGATCGAACGCCTGCAACTGCTGCTGCACTAGGTAAACAATTGCAGACAGTTTGAAATCATTTGTTTTAAACGTCGAATCATTTTGAGTTCTTTGCCGTGAAAACGGTAAGGAAGCCGGAATGGGGCTTCCGGCTAAAGCCGGACACCGAGCTGCAGACTTGCTGGGCACCGCGCATCAGCACAGTTTCAAAGTTTCGGTGTCCGGCTTTTTAACATGCGGTCGTTTATAAAAAATCGCGAGATTTTGCCCCGCGATAAGAAATATTAGTTTTCTTTTAATGAGAAATTTATTATGATCCGCTTCGATAGTGCTGTACGTGGATGTTGCAATTGGGGCATCCAGAAACTTCTTCCAGCCCAGTAACCCGCGGATGCTTCGGGACCAGCCGCGCTTATTGGCCTCAGGGATTTTCCTGAGCGCCATCCTCAATGAGCGATTTTTTCAAGCGGCCCACTTAGAAACTTTAGACGGCGAATGTTTGCAATCGAGGCTGATTCAGCCCGGTCTTTCTGCGCAAGCAGCAGGAACTGTGTTGCATCGTTCGCTCGCCTGAATCTCTGTTGATCGGATCAATCGACGTTCCGTTTTGGAACGCATTCAAAGAATTGACCGGGAACAAGGGTCGCTGCTCGCTGCCATTGAGGGAGATATACCGTCACAGCTCGCCGTGACGGTTATCACTGCAACCCTTCCGGGGGAAAGGCATGCCAAGGCACGCCCATGAAAAATTTAAAGCAAACCACCACACCAGGACGGAGAATCCCGCTCAATATCAGCCCGGCACTCAGGTTTTTAGAGCGCTGTATTTTGATGACACTTGTTTTCTTTGTGCCCATCAACACGATCGCGCAATCTGGTCCCCCCACAGCGTCTAATACGCTTTTATCAACCGGTTTCTCATTACCCTATGGAGCGCAGGTGCTGAATGGATCAGCCATCAATCCTGCAACGGGCAAACCGTTCCGCCATTTGTGGACGGCTGACACCACGGATGGGCTTTGCCGGCTCGATCCAGATCTGGATACCGGAGGCCCGTTCACCGTTAACGCCGCAAGTTGTATCACCACCGTTTCCGGAACAGCATTTACTCCCGGACGGCTGGCCTATGATCCACTGACCGATACGCTTTACTCAGTCAGTGATGGTACAAAAGCAAATGTTGCACGCTACCACTACCTCCCCGATGGCGATTCCGGCTTGGGCTTGCTTAGCACCACCGCAGAATTTCTGGGTGATGCCGGAGGCTGTGGTTTGTCTGGCAACTTTCCCTGGGCAGTGGCCATGGGACCGGACTCCAATCTATATGTCTCATTCAAGACCAGCGGCAACCTCGTCCGTGTGATTTCCCCGGCAAGCGCCGTTGTTCCGTGCTCAAACATAATTGTCATGGGCAGCACGCCAGACAATCGCAGGGGCCTGGGGTTGACATGGATCGGACACGATCTTTGGGGTTCTGACGTTCGCGGCTTATTTAACATTCCCAACGCCGATCAGTGCTCTACGCCTGCGAATGGAAACTCTCCTTGCCACGGAACAACAAAGCTGCAAACCCTGGTAGGCGGCGGCCTTGTTGCCATGGTCAGTGACCAGAACTATCCGAATACGAATGGTGATTCCATTTATTTAACCGTGGACCAGGTTGATATTTTCAGGATCTCCGGACTCTCTACCGGTACGGCAGTTCTGAACAATAACTATGCCAACAATTTTCTGTTTGCCATCAGCATTGCGATGGATGCCTCCGACCCGGCAAATCCGGTGCTCTATGTTGGCGATGATCCTGGACAGGAAGCGGGGATTGCTGGCGGCGGCCGCTATTATGCGGTCTCCACTATAGCGTCAGCGCCAACAATTCCGGGCGTTCCGTTGGGCGTAACGGCGTCTGCTGGTGACAGCCAGGCATTTATCACCTTCCTGAGCGGCGGTGGCAGCCCTGCAACGAGCTACACCATTCGCAATGCAACTGCTTCCAACGGACATCTTGTGCCGGACACAGTTGTTCCCGTGAATGGCTCCACTCTTACTCCGGCGGTGACCGTAAACGGATTGACGAATGGAGTTTCTTATACGTTCATTGTGTCGGCGACAAATGCGCAAGGCACCAGCGCATTTTCCGCATCGAGCAATGCAGTAACTCCGCTGGCGATTACGGTTCCGGGCGCTCCAACCGGGACAACCGCAACTGCTGCGGATTCGCAGGCTACCATTACATGGGCGGCACCAGCCAGTAATGGCAACGCGACGATTAACAGCTACACCGTAACGGCGCGCATCGGTGGCGTGGCGACCGCCAACTCAGCAACTACCCCGAATGGCACTACAACCTCAGCGTTAGTAACTGGTTTAACCAATGGAACCACATATACCTTCACCGTCCACGCTAACAACATCAAGGGTGCAGGAGCTGAATCCGCG
>DASZMF010000113.1:0-12849 GCA_035552035.1 Candidatus Angelobacter sp. | reverse complement strand
CGGCGCATACGACATGGCCATCTTTGAGGATCTCGGGAACGGCCAGACGAAGCTCACCTTGATTGGAAATGAACCCATGGAGAGCGCAAAAGAGAGCGGTCAATTCGAGGGCTGGGTTGAGACACTCGATAAAATTGCGGCGGTTGTTGCAGAGCTGGCACATGCGAAATAAGAAGCTGAAGTTTTGATTCGCGAAACTCAAGCGTGGAGAAAAAAATGAAAAGAATACCGTTTCTCGCTGTCGTCCTGCTGGCATTTGCATTTCCCGCCCATGCCCAGGACGCGATGAAGAAAGATGCAGCCGACAAACCTGCCGAGCCGGAAGTGAAAGTCGTGCTCGATTCCTGGAATGAGATTGGCCGCAAGCTCACGGCGATGGCCGAAGAATTCCCCGAGGACAAATAAGACTACAAGCCGACACCCGCGCAGCGGAGCTTCGCCGAGCAGTTGCTGCACGCGGCGGGTTCAAACTACTACTTCACTGATACGGTGATGGGGCGGAAGCCTTCCGCGGGAGCAGATCCAAAGCGCGAGCAGTACAAAACAAAGGCGGACATCGTCGCATTCGTAAAGAAATCCTTTGCCGACGGAGCCGCCGCCATTCAGTCCAAAGGCGAAAAGGGCATGATGACGGAGTTTGTTTATTTCCCTCATCAGAAAGCGCGCGTTCTCGACATCGCATACGGCATCATCGAACATAGCGGTGAACACTACGGCCAGTTCGTTGTGTACTACCGCCTCGCAGATCTTGTGCCGCCGGAGTCGCGTCCCAAGAAGTAAAGCTCAAGAGACCAGGTACCGCGAGCTCTGTCGAATAGAATGTCCCCCGCTCAATGTGATCATCATGCGCGAGCGACTGAACGTAAAACAAAGGCAGGCTGTCTATTTCACAATTGACGCTGGGGCGAACAAAAGGTAGATTAAAGGCAGCTCTTGGCTCTTAGCTTTTGGCCGGTGGCTAAAGGCAAACCGTGAATATAAGACCCCGTCGCCCGACTTGCAAAAAATAGATTTTTGAGAGGCGATTTGGGGCCGGTTAGACGCGATTGGAACACGGTTTATAGACGAATTCCTTGGGTTGACCGTGGTTAAGTACTTTGGAATCCTAGTCGAGGGCATACCCCGGGTGGGTAAAAGAGGCGGGTGATCTGGTCATCGGGAAATCGGGTGATCGGAAAGGTGCTAGCGGCGAGCAGCATGATTAGAAACCAACACAGTGAAAAAGGATATGCGACTACGCGTTACGCCTATTACCGGCGCTGCCAGGTGTTGCGCAAGGGCGGCGAGCAGTGTAAGGCTCCGGCGGAGAAAGGCTCGAATATCTGCCATGCACATGCTGGCCAGCAGGCCACGTTGCTGCGTCGTGAGCGGGAACGGCAGGCAGTGCTGGCAAAGGCGGTGGCCGTAATGCGGAGAAGAGGCAGGCCGGAGTGCGAGGCGAAAGACCTTTTCACGGATTTTACTGGCATACAGATAACGCTTGCTGTAGCAGCGCAGGCTCTGGTTGATGGCAGGGCGGATTGCAAGACCGCAGGGCGGCTGGCGTGGAACCTGCAAACGATGGCAAGGCTGCTGCGACTGGTTCACCGCAAAGGACACAAAGTAACGACAAATTTGCCGCAGATCCACGTTGAACCGCGACAGGTTTCCGCAGATGAGCGCAGGTCAGGACAAGAGAGCCGAGCTTTGGTTTTGATGCCGCCAAAGAGTGTGAACCGAACGGAAACGAACCAGACCATGCAGTACGGGGACATGGATCATTGGGACACAGAGTATTGGATCAAGAAGCAATGCGAAGGAATGCGACTTGAAATAGAAAATGCGTTTAAAAGGCACGGTGGATGGCCTAACGGGCCACCACTTTTGGTAAAAGCGGCTTGAACAAATAGTAAAAAAATCCGGATTTTCGCTGGCTGATGCCAGTTAAAAAAGTGTTCTTTGACAACTTAAAACGAAACATGGCTGAGCATAGCTCTTGCGCCGACGTTCAGGGTAAACGGTCGGAGCCGATGAATTTGGGGACACTTTGCTGCTGAGACTGAAGGGAGAAGGCATCTTTTCCTGAAAAGCTGCTACAACTAAATCAATCCGAAATTATCCTGTTTAACAACCGGACGATCCACGCTCATCAAATGTGCCAGAGCAATGATTGCCACTAGATTAATGCCAAACGCCCAATAACTAGTTTCCTGTAACACGGCAAGATGGAGTGCAGGGGATAAATCAAACCCAAATCGAAAAACCGGAAACTGGCTCCGCACGATGAAATAGACGCGGAACCCCGTGGAAAAGCCATCAAACGAGAATCCTGGAACCGCAAAGATAGGAATCTGAGCGGCAAAGATCAATTTGGAATTCCTTGAAGCCCACGCCTCATCCTTCCACAGCCCATAGCCCGTCCATGCGCACCAGCCGAAAAGGAGAACAAACAGGCCATATACGGCTGCAACCTCGATTCCCGCTTTAAACACAAGCCGGGATTCAGCCACCATAGTAAAGGTAGCGCCCGTCCCACCCCCCACAATCAACAAGAGTGCGATCAACTTCACACCAATACCCGGCAAACGATTCAGTGCTGTCATCGCGGATCCTTATGGCTTCAGCTTCCTTCCCAGAAACTCCGCACTCGCCTTATACCCGCCGACCCAGCTCTTCCACAACAGCAGATCATGAATCTCATCGGGGAAAATCAGCTGTTCCAATTCCACATTTTGCTCGCGCAGACGCTGCACCATGTCGACTGTCTGCTGGAACGGGACGTTGCGATCATCGTCGCCGTGTATGAACAACACGGGCGATTTCCATCCCGCGACCGACGCCGCTGGTGACGAGTCCCACGCCAGCTTCAACGCTTCTTTGTAATCGGGTGCGTCCGCACCAAAGCGGCTGCCAATCAAGACTGACCAGTCATGCACGCCGTGGAAATCAACGCCGGCGGCAAAGATATCTGAGTTGCGTGAGAGCGCCAGCGCAACCATGAGTCCGCCATACGATCCGCCCCAGATGCCGATGCGTTTACGATCCACCGAGGGCAGGCTTTGCAAATACTTTGCTCCGGCCACAATGTCTTTGTACTCCGACGACCCGCGCCATCCGCTGTTGGCCGGTTCGCGAAACGCCCGGCCATACATTGCGCCCAGCCGATAGTTGACCGAGAGCACCACATACCCCTGGCTCGCCAGATACTGATTCATGGCATAAGCATTGTGGTAGTAGTACATGTAATGGAAGCCCGGCATCATCTGGCGCGGCGGGCCGCCGTGAGCAAAGACGAGCGCCGGCCGGGGCTGTGTGCGTCCACGGGGAACAAAAAGCTGGCCATGAATTTCCAGCCCATCTTCACTACGGAAGGTAACAATTTGCGGCTCGATCAATTGCGCCGACGGAAAATCTTTTGGCAGCGCTTCAGCGGCGATCATCTCGCGACCTTTGTCGGTGATGCGATACGGCATTGCTGGCGAAGTTGCGGAGGATCCAAAGCAGACCACGGTCTTGCCGTCAGCGAGCATAAGCGGATGCCATTCGATGGTGGGACCCTGGGTAAGCGGTTTTGGCGGTAATGGCCTCCATGCATGTCCGGAAACAAGCCCCGCTCCAATATCGGTCTGCCAGAGATGCCTGCGTTCAGTGTCACTTTGGTTTGAGCTATAGACAAGCCCGGTTTTGTTTTCCGCCAGTTCCACGTCCTCTACATCAAAGTCGCCGTTGGTGAGGAGAACAGGCCGTTCCCCCGCACCTGCGTAGATGGAAATTGTATAGAGATGATTACGACCGTCCTGCTCGGAGCAAAAAATAATGTTTCCTGAGAAACCAAACTTCAACGACTCTCTCGCAAACGGCGGCAGTGAATCATTCATCTCCTTGCCGCTGTGCCACAGCTCGTGCGCCTGCGCAGTCCCGGCGTTGGCAAGCCATATGGCCCACCGCTGCGGACGTCGCGGAATCATCGGCAGATGCGCTTCTGGTCCTGGAGTGCGAATGAAAATTAACTGCTTTCCGTCAGGCGACCACCTTGGCGCGAAGTCACGATCAATGCTGGGCGAAACATACCGCACATGCTGCGCAACACCATCCGCATCCAGATCAATAATCGCGATAAACGCATGGTCTTTGCGGCTGGAGCTAAACGCAATATGTTTCCCATCGGGCGACCACTGCGGCTCACTCTCTTCTCCGCGCAGCTCCGTGAGCTGGCGCGACGGCTTGTCACCGGCAATATTGGCGATCCACAAATGTTGTTTGGCTCCAACCCAGACCGCGCTCAATCCATCAGGGGAAATCTGGATGTCCTCGCAATCTTCTTCACCGCAACCCATATCGCCCAGCAGACGCTGCTTCCCTGTCTCGGCCTCGACCGCCCACACCTGCTGCTTTGGTTCTTTGATCTCACTGGCCGGATTCGCGACATGGCCTTCACCGCTCACCTCAGACCCGCGCGCGAAGACTGCGGTCTTGCCGTCCGGCGTAAGCTTCAGCGCGAAGATATCCTGGCCGTCATCACCCTTATATTGCGTGATTTGCCGCGCAGCAAAATCCGGCGCGTCGGCTATCCAGACATTGCGTTCGCCTTTGCTATCAAAGACCCAGGCAATACGATTCGCCTTGACTGCCGCAGTCAACGCAGTAGGAAACGGCGAACTCATTACCTGCTCGATAGTGAAATTGGAATTCTGCGCAGCAGATTTCGCCGCACCACTATTTTGAGCACCAGCACTTTGAGCCAAAGCATTTTGCGCAAAAGAGAAAGGTAGAACAACCAGTATGAGCAGAAATCGCCAAAGCTGTTTCATGGCCAGAAATCATAGCAGCCCGCGCGCGCCGCTTCACAGTAAGAAATGGCTACCGCTGTTTTTCCAGAAACCCGCCCACCAGCCCCGCGCAGCCCTCCACAAACTCCTGGTCTTCTGCAACAAATGTGTTGGCAAAATAACTATTGATATCGATCTCGCCAAACAGCGTGCCTTTTACCAGGATCGGAACCACAATCTCAGACTTCACCAGTTCCGAGCCCGCCATATAACGCGGATCAGCAGCCACATTGTTCACCACCACGGTTTTCTTCGACAAAGCTGCCGCGCCGCACAATCCTCTTTCCAGGGAAATACTTTCCAGCGGCGCAAAGCTACCCACATGCGGCCCCAGAATCAGGTAGCCGACACGGGTTTTATCCACCAGATAAAAGCCCACCCAGTTGTAGCGCGTCATGGTGTCGTGCAGGCTTTGCACCATATGCTCCATGAGCGAATCCACAGTCCGGGCAGACTGCACGAAATACCCAAAATCTTTGAGTAGATCTTGCTGCTTTGACATTTTTTATACCTGAAATGATCTGGGCCGAACTTACTTACCTGAGACTTCTTTGGAGCTTTTATATGCCCATATGCCGCGTCAGGCAATTGTCATTGTGGGTTCATTAGGAGGGAAAATTGTTTACCACTCACGGCGGACCAACCAAACTTCAGTCGATTTCCAATCAGCTATCGCTTCTTCTCCATGTACTTGCCAACCATCACACCAATCGCCTCAGCAAAAGTCTGCTCCGGCTTGGTAAACGTGTTGGCAAAATAGCTTTCAATATCCAATTCGGCAACCAATTGGTTGCGCACAAAAATCGGCACTACCAGGTTCGCTTTCACAATGTCAGATCCAGAAAGATAGCGCGGATCAGCGGCCACATCGTTTACCACCACAGTTTGCCGAGTGGAAGCTGCGGCGCCGCACAGGCCTTTGTCCAGCGGGATTCGTTCATTGGGGCTGAAGCTGCCAACATAGGGACCAACCGTCAGCATGCCCGCATCCGCCGGATCGACCAGGTAAAAGCCGACCCAGTTGTAGCGTGCCATCTGACCGTGTAGACGCTGTGAAATGTGCGTCATCAACGCTGCCGCATTTGGAGCGGAAACGGCAAAATGCTGGAACTCTTGCAGCAGTTCCTGGTGCTTTGACATATTCGGTTGTCCTGGGCGAACAAAAGATTGCCACTGTTATAACCTCAGGAACGCGCCGGAGCAAACTTATTTTCCAGCAGGAACGCAATTCGTCACTGCATAACCCCGTTCTCATCTGTGCGGATAAAAAGGGCGTTCAATTTGAAAACATCCGCTATACCCTTTACCCTTACTTTGGACATTCTATGAAGACCTATTTGCTCCGCAAGCTGGCTCTAGTTATTTGCTTTTTTTCCATCGCACTTACCCTTCACGCGCAAGACATCGCTTCTTTTGAGAAGCGGGTCACCGTCAAGAAACTCGCCAACGGCCTCACCATCGTGCTCATGGAGCGGCCGGAAGCTCCGGTCTTTTCCTTTTACACCCGCGTGAACGCTGGCTCCGTCCAGGAAACGCAAGGCATTACCGGACTGGCCCACATGTTTGAGCACATGGCGTTTAAAGGCACGCATGAAATCGGCACCACCAACTGGCCCGCGGAAAAAGTGGCGCTGGAAAAAGTGGAGACAACTTATGCCGCCTACCTGCATGAAAATCTGAAAGACGTAGGCCGTGACGCCAAGAAAGTAGCCGAGCTTGAGAAAGCCTGGCAGGCTGCCGTGGCTGACGCAGAAAAGTTCGTTGTCCCTAACCAGTTCGGCCAGATCGTTGAGAGCCAGGGCGCGGTAGGCCTGAACGCATCCACTGACCGCGATGAGACAACGTATTTCTATTCGTTTCCAGAGAATCGCCTTGAGCTATGGGCTTATCTGGAATCGCAGCGTTTTCTTGAGCCGGTGATGCGCGAATTTTATAAAGAGCGCGACGTCGTCTATGAAGAGCGACGCATGAGCGTTGACAGTTCTCCGCAGGGCCGCCTCGTCGAACAGTTTCTTTCCGCCGCTTACGTTGCTCATCCTTACGGACGCCCCGTGCTCGGCTGGCCTTCTGATCTGCACGCCTTCTCCGCCACTGACGCTATTAATTTCTTCCACAAGTTTTACGTTCCTGCCAACGTCGTAGTCACCGTGGTGGGAGATTTAAAAGCCGCAGAGGCCATGCCGATTATTGAAAAATATTTTGGCCGCATTCCTGCCCGCCCCGCGCCTGATCCTGAGCGCATTCAAGAACCGCCGCAGGATTCGTTGCGCACCGTTTCGATTCATGACCAGAGCCAGCCCATTTATGTGGAAGGCTATCATCGCGGTAATTTTCAGGACCCTGATGACGCCGTGTATGACGTAATGTCAGACCTGCTTTCCAAAGGACGCACCTCCCGGCTCTATCGCTCGCTGGTGCGTGATAAGCGCATTGCCATTGGGGCGGAAGGCGGTACGTTTCCCGGCAGTAAATATCCCAGCCTGTTCTTCTTCTTTGCCGCTCCTTCACAAGGCCATACCGCGCAGGAGATGGCCACGCCTATTCACGAGGAGATTGAAAAGTTGAAAACGCAGGACGTAAGCGACGAAGAATTGCAGTCCATCAAGACGCGTGCCAAGGCCGATCTCATCCGCGGCCTGGGCAACGACCAAGGGCTGGCCATCCAACTGGGCGAGTATCAGGCGCTCTATGGTGACTGGCGTCAGCTCTTCCGCCAGATTGATGAAATTGAAAAAGTAACCAAAGCAGATATACGGCGCGTGGCCAATAAAATATTCAGTGAAGAAAATCGGACCGTCGCCACCATAGAAACAGCCGCACCAGCCCCTGCGCCCACGTCAACAAAAGAGGAGCAGAAATGAACAAACTAAAAGCGTTGCTCTTCATCATCTCCAGTCTGGCGCTAAATACTTCGCCGGCAACTGCGCAGGCGGCAAAACCTGATGCGCCTAAAACTGCCCAATCAGCCCCCGGCATTCCCGGCTCGTGGAATAAAGTGCCCATTCCACCTCTGCACCAATTCAAGCCGCAGGTGCCGCGCCGTATTGAACTGCCCAACGGCATGGTGATCTTTCTTCAAGAGAATCATGAGCTGCCACTGATTGAAGGCAGCATCCGCATCCGCGGCGGCTCCCGTGAAGAACCAGCCGACAAAGTTGGGATGGTCAGCGTTTATGCTGACGCATGGCGCACCGGCGGCACCAAAGCCAAAACGGGTGACGAACTGGATGACTTCCTTGAGGCGCATGCAGCCCGCATTGAAGCCTCCAGCAGCACTGACTCCACATTTCTAGCCTGGTCGTCGCTCAAAGACAATTTTGATCAGGTCTTCCCTGTCGTGCTTGACCTGCTGGAAAATCCTGAGTTCCGCCAGAACAAAATTGATCTCACCAAGCAGCAGTTTGCCAGCTTCATCTCGCGCCGCAATGACGATGTAGATGAAATCGCGCAGCGTGAAGCCGCCAAGCTGGCCTATGGAGCAGACAATCCTTACGCCCGTACTGTTGAGTACTCAACCCTTGACGCCATCACGCGCGAGGACCTGCTGCAGTGGCATAAACGCACCGTCGTACCCGCCAACATGATTTTTGGCATGGCCGGTGACTTTGACTCTGCTGCCATGGAAAAGAAACTCCGTGAAACTTTCGGCAGCATGCCGCGCGGCGAAAAATTTGTTTCCGCGAAGATTACTTTCCCTGACCCCAAGCCCGGCATTTACTTTATTGAAAAAAATGATGTCAACCAGAGCAATATCACCATGGTCGATCTGGGAACCGAACGCCTCAACCCAGACTACTATGCGCTTTCCGTCATGAATAATCTCTTTGGCGGCGGGTTTTCTTCTCGGCTGTTTATCAGTATCCGCACCCGCCAGGGTCTCGCTTATTCCGTTGGCGGAGGCGTAGGCACCGGCGCTGATCATTCTGGCATTACGCGTTTTTCCATGGGCACCAAGAGTGGAACCACCGCCGCCGGAATTGATGCGTTGCGCAAAGAGCTCAACGGCCTCATCACCGGCTCGGTCACAGCGGATGAATTGAAGAGAGCCAAAGACGCCATTCTGAATTCCTTTATCTTTGAATTTGATTCCAAAGAGAAAGTCCTTTCAGAGCGGATGCGCTATGAGTTTTATGGCTATCCGCAGGACTTCCTGGAGAAGTTTCCTGCCAACATTGAAAAGGTCACGGCCGCTGACGTGGATCGCGTAGCCAAAAAATATGTCCATCCGGACAAAATGGCGGTGCTGGTCGTAGGTAATCCCAAGGACTTTGACCGCGCTCTTGCCACCTTCGGTAAGGTCACATCCATTAACATCACCATTCCGCATATGAAGGTGGAAAAAAAGAAAGCTGAAAACTAACACTGCAGCATTCGGAGCAAAACAAAAGGCACGCTGAAAAACGTGCCTTTTTAAATTACTTGAACAGCAGACTAGTTCGAGCCGATTTTAGTTTGAAACGGCTGCTCCGCAATGCTTTTCAAAAGCCTGCTTCAGCCGTGACGCAATCGTCATCGGGTCGCTTGTCTCAATGTCATGGCGCTGCATCATGTAAACCAGCTTTCCATCACGCAGCAGGCCAATCGAAGGTGAGGTCGGCGGAAAACCTGTAAAGTGGCCACGGGCCGCGTCGGTCGCCTCGCGGTCCTGTCCGGCAAAAACTGTAATCATGCGGTCCGGCTTAATGCCATTTTGTATGGCTGCGCGAACTCCCGGACGCATGCGTCCGGCGGCGCATCCGCAGATGGAATTTACCACTACCATCAGCGTGCCTTTTTGATTGACTGCATTTTCCACATCAGCCGCTGTGCGTGCCTCTTCAATGCCGCCTGCGGTCAACTCCTGGCGCATGGGCGCCACCATTCCCTCTGGATACATTTCAGTTCCCTCCCAGGTTCTTCTCCATTCTACCAAGTAAAAACTCATTTCCCTAGTGCGCATCTCTGCTGTAATCTTGTGCCAATCTTTGAGAGTCCAGGAAAACATCCCCCTTGCCCCGTTCACCACCTTTCAGGTGGGCGGCCCGGCTCGCTATTTTGTTGACGCCCATTCCCAACAGGAAGTCAAAGACGCAGTAAGTTACGCCGCTGAGTACAAATTGCCTCTGTTCGTTTTGGGCGGCGGCAGCAACCTGGTCGTGGCTGATAGTGGCTGGCCCGGTCTGGTACTGAAGATTTCCATTGTGGGTACCGAGTTTGAAGGCGACCTCAAAAAGATGCGCTTTCAGTCGGGCGCAGGCGAAAGCTGGGACAATCTCGTCGCCCTCGCCGTGAGCAAAAACTGCGGCGGCCTTGAATGCCTTAGCGGGATTCCCGGCACCGTAGGCGGCACGCCGGTTCAAAACGTAGGCGCTTATGGACAGGAAGTTTCAGAGACCATCACCTGGGTCCACGCGCTGGAAATCGCCACCGGCAAGAGCGTGGAAATGACCAATGCCGACTGCGGCTTTGCCTATCGCACCAGCATCTTCAACACCACGCATCGCGACCGGTACATTGTTCTGGAAGTGGCCTATCTGCTGCATCGCAATGCCACACCAAAAATCGAATACGCCGATCTCAAGAAATTCTTCGCCTCAAGCACTGCCAGTCCCACGCTCCAGCAAGTACGAGACGCCGTGCGCTCCATCCGCCAAAGCAAAGCCATGCTGATTGTTGAAGGCGACCACGAGAATGAAGACAGCCGCAGCGCCGGATCGTTTTTCAAAAACCCCATCGTCACGCTGGCAGAAGCAGATCGCATTCAAGCACTCGCAGAAAAGCTCGCGCCTGGTAAACCTGTGCCCCGCTACCCCTCCGGTGATGGCCACGTAAAGCTCGCAGCCGCCTGGCTGGTCGAGCAATCTGGATTTTCTAAAGGATATGGGATCGGCTCAGTCGGAATCTCCCGCAAACACACGCTGGCCATCGTGAATCGCGGCGGCGCAACCGCCCAGGACATTCTCACGCTCAAAAACGAAATACAAAAAAAGGTTTTGGATATGTGGGGCGTAAGCTTGCAGCCCGAACCTGTGTTTGTGGGGTTTTAACCGCCAAACCCTAAACTAATATCAAACACTCGCAAAACATCCACTCTCCCCGTAAATTCGTACGTTATATGTATCTTTCCGGAGATTTATTCATCCTAAAGATTGTAGAGATATGCGGGAATATTTTGCCCGCCGCAGGACTTAAAATAGATACAGGTAATAAAAACGAAATCCTATGCTGATTAAAAAACCAAGCGACATACCGTCTTCAGAGATCACGCCCAAACCGGTGTATATGACCCGGCGCAAATTCATTGCCGGAGCAGTCGCTACAGGCGCAGCACTGGCCGGCGGCTTCTACCTGCGTGAGCATCTGGACAGCGAAGGCACGTCCAGCGTCCAGGCCAACGGCATGAAGCTCAGCGGTATCGTCAAGAGCCCGCTCAGCACCTCTGAAACGCCGACCTCGTTCAAGGACATTACGAATTACAATAACTATTACGAGTTCAGCACAGACAAATACGAGCCGAATGGCCTGGCCAAAAACTTCCGCACCCGCCCGTGGACCGTCTCGCTGGAAGGCATGGTCAAGAAGCCAAAGAAAATCGACATCGATTCGATCATGAAGCTGGCGCCGCTCGAAGAGCGCATCTATCGCCATCGCTGCGTGGAAGGCTGGTCCATGGTAATTCCCTGGGTCGGCTTCCCGCTGAGCGCGCTCATCAAGCAAGCGGAGCCGCTGCCCAGCGCAAAATTTGTTGCCTTCCAGACTGTAATGGATCCAGGCTAGATGCCCAACCAAAAGCGCGACGTTCTGGACTGGCCTTACGTTGAAGGCCTGCGCATGGACGAAGCCATGCACCCGCTCACCATTCTCGCCATGGGTCTCTATGACGACGTACTGCCCAACGTTGACGGCGCGCCGCTGCGCCTGGTGATCCCATGGAAATACGGCTTCAAGGGCATCAAGGCAATTACCAAGATCAGCTTTACTGACCAGATGCCGCCCACCACGTGGAACAAAATGGCGGCAAATGAATACGGCTTCTATTCCAACGTAAATCCACAGAAAGATCATCCGCGCTGGAGCCAGGCCACGGAGCGCCGCATTGGCGAATTCCGCAAACGCCCAACGCTCATGTTCAATGGCTACGGCGATCAGGTTGCCAGCCTGTACGCCGGCATGGATCTACAAAAGAATTATTAATGAAGCCGCCGCCAGAAAAAATAATCCGCGCGTTAAAGGTCGTAGCGTTCATAAGCTGCCTTGCGCCAGTGCTCCTGCTCGCCTGGAAGGGCTTTAATACATGGAAGGGCCTGAATAACGATCTGGGAGCAGATCCCATTAACGTGATCACCCGTTCCACCGGCAAGTGGACGCTCAACTTTCTTCTGATCACACTCTGCATCACTCCGCTACGCAAACTCACAGGCATGTCATGGCTGATTCGCTTCCGCCGCCAGCTGGGTGACTACGCCTTCTTTTACGGCTGCCTGCATCTGATGACCTACATCTGGCTCGACAAATTTTTTGACGTGCACGAAATGCTGCACGATATCGCCAAGCGTAAATTCATCACCGCCGGACTCACCGCCTGGCTCCTCATGCTGCCGCTGGCCATCACCTCCACCACCGGCTGGATTCGCCGCCTGGGCGGCAAGAACTGGCAGCGTCTGCACCGGCTCATCTACTTCAGCGCCGCCGCCGGCGTGATTCACTTCATCTGGCTGATCAAAGCCGACCTGCGCCGTCCACTCACTTATGGCGCCATTCTTGCGGTCCTTCTTGCCTACCGCATCGGAGTCTGGCTGCTCGGACGCATACGCGCACGCGGTACAAACACGCAGCTGCCAGCTCGCGCCTGATCCAACGAATCCTGATTTGAAGCTGCCACAAAATAAAGAGGCGCATCGTGAGATGCGCCTCTTATCTTTTCAGAACTATCTTTCAAGGAACCAGATCTCAGTGGAACGAGATCTTGATCTGTGTGGTTTGTTCAATCGGCTGGCCGTTGAGCCTGGCTGCTTTGAACTGATACTGCCGGACTGCATCAAACGCTGCGTCTTTGAAAATA
>DASZMF010000112.1:0-1506 GCA_035552035.1 Candidatus Angelobacter sp. | reverse complement strand
ACCAGTATTATGCAATGGCTGGGTACGTTTCGTCTCTGCCGCCAAAGAGGAGCTTGCCCCATGATGACGATGGAACCAATTCTTCAGGACCTCCGTTACGCGCTGCGCACTCTCATCAAATCGCCGCGGTTTACTTCCATTGCGCTGATCACGCTGGTGCTGGGCATTGCGGCCAATGTGGCGATCTTTACTTTTGTGGACGCAGCATTGATTCGTCCGCTGCCGTATCGTGACGCGTCGCGCATCATGCATATTTTTGGGTCGCGAAACGCAAATTCGCAAAACGGCGATTCGCAAGACGTTAATTCGCAAGAAATGGACCCCAATGACCGTTTTGACTCTTCGTATCCTGACCTGCTGGACTGGCGCGCGCAGCAGCAGGTTTTTGACGACTTGAGCGCTTATACCCGCAATGAAATGCTTTTGCGCGGAGGCGCTGTTCCTGAGCTGGTGCCGGTGGCGCTGGTGACTGACAATTTCTTTCAGACCATCGGCGTGCATCCGGCTGCCGGACGCGACTTTCGCCCGGGTGAAGACCTGGCCAGCGCGCCGCGTACGGTGATGATCAGCTACAACTGGTGGCAAAAACATTTTGGCGGCAAGAGCGTAATTGGCCAGACGCTCTCCTTGGACGAAGAGCAAAATACCATCATCGGCGTGCTGCCTGCGGATTTTCATTTTGCTCCTGTCGGCGACCCTGACGTATGGGTCACGCTCCATGCTGAAGGCCCGTATCTGCGACGCAATCTTTACTGGCTCGGCGTGCTGGGCCACCTGAAGCCCGGCGTCTCGCGTGAGACCGCCAGCACGGCCATGAACGTAATTGCCGCGCGGCTGGAGAAAGCATATCCATCGTCGAATGACAAACTGCGAACGCAAACCGTGCCACTCAGTGAAGTCATTGTCGGCCAGATACGCCCCATCCTGCTGGTGCTGCTCGGCGCGGTGGCGCTGCTGTTGCTGATTGCGTGCGCCAATGTGGCCAATCTTTTGCTGGCGCGATCCCTGGCGCGTCGCAATGAAATGGCCATTCGCACCGCTCTCGGCGCAAGCCGCGCAAGGCTGATCGGACTCATGCTCACGGAAGGGCTCATGCTTTCTTTCGTCGGCACAGCGCTGGGCCTGGGCGTGGCATATTGGACCATCAAAGCGTTCGTGGCCATGATCCCCGCTGCTCGCCTTGACGCCATGCCGTATCTGAAACATATGAGCATTGATTCCTCCGTGCTGCTCTTTGCTTTCCTGCTGGCTGCGGTCATCGGCGTGGTGTTTGCGCTGGCGCCGGCGCTGCAGGCCGCCAATACCAATGTGCAAAGCGCGTTGAAAGACGGCTCACGCGGATCGCACTCAGCCTCATGGCGTCGGCTTGCTTCCGCGCTGGTCATCGGAGAAGTGGCGCTCGCCATGGTCCTCCTTGCCGGCTCCGGATTGCTGGTCAAGAGCCTCTACCGCATGCTGAACGTGAACCCAGGTTTTGATCAGCACAATTTACTCGGTATCAGCGTT
>DASZMF010000111.1:0-7594 GCA_035552035.1 Candidatus Angelobacter sp. | reverse complement strand
GTGAGAGTCGAACTCACCAGAGCCAGCAAAGCTAACTCTCGCCGGTTTTGAAGACCGGAAGGGTCACCGGACCCCATGCGCTTCCGTATCTCTCAGTTTACAAGAAACCTGGAATTTCACCGCAGAGGACGCAGAGAGCGCAGAGGATTTTTTGCCGCAGATTTTCGCGGATGAGCGCTGATCAAAAACCGGGTGAGCCGCGAAATACGCGAATCAGGATTCATGATTATTTCTTGGCAGTTGGCGGGCCTATGTTGTCAGTACGGGGTTGGAGGTGGGGGCTCCATTCGGCGAGGCCCCAGGTGCCTTCTTCATTCACGATGTCCGCCTTATAGGCTTCGCGCTGGCGCAGGGTGGCGTAGGTGTTGTGATAGTTGCTGGGCTTGAGGCCTCCGGCGCGCAGACCCTGCATGATTTCATGGGTGGAGAGTTTGCGCTGGATCATCTCCAGCAGGCGGTGCGAGCCGTTGGAGATGCTGAGGCCGGTAAAAGCATTGGGCGGGACCTGGGCAAGATTGGCGATACGTGGGACCGACGCGCGGACGAGCGCGCCCGCTGGGCCCATGATGGCGCGGATGGCGGCGATGGCTGAGTCCAGTTGCGCGCGCTTGGCTTCAAGGTCAGCGAGGACGGCCTGGTAATTGATGGGATCGGGCATGGTTGGGTAATTATATCTACTTTGTAGATGGTAGTTCTCTACCACAGAGGACACAGAGAACACGGAGGAAAATCTCACCACGGATTACACGGATGCCGCGGATTTCCACGGATTAGAACCAGTGGGGTTCACCGCGGAGGACGCTGAGAGCGCAGAGAAAATTCAGGGCTAAATACCAAGTACTAAGTACTAATTGCTGCTTTACTGCGGCGTTATCCGCAGGATGTCGTATTTCACTTCGAAATCTCGTCCGGGAAATTCCGATTCAATTCTTTGCTTCAGTTCGGGCACTGTGGGTGAGCCGTTCTGGCCGTTGAGGCCGCGGGCGTCGTCCATTAGGATTACGTGTTTTGAAATGGGGCTGCGCAGGATTGCGTCCAGCTCGCTGGTCAGGCGCTGTTCGTTGCCGTGGAGGCCGGCCCAGCCGTAATAGCCGGCGTCGAGCCAGAAGAGGGTTGGCTCTTTCAGGGATTGCAGCAGTTCGGGCACAACTTTCTGGCTGTCGCCTTCAAGGATATGGATGTGTGGCCAGCGGGCGAACTTTGTTTTGGCGCGTTGCGCCAGTGCGGGATCGAATTCCACGGAATGGATTTCTGTGAAGCGGCCTTTCATGGCCTGGACCATCTCGCCATAATATGTGCCGGTTTCCACCAGGACGCGCAGGCCGTAACGCTGGGCGTAGTCGCGCACGGTGCGCTGCTTGAGCAGATGCGGCGAGCGGATGGGTTCTCCGCGGAGCTTCCAGTACCAGTAGTCAGGGTAGTGGCCCAGCGATTTATAGACGCCGTAAAACGGTGTGCGCTGCAGCATTCTGCGGAAAGCCTTCATGGGATGATTTAGCTTATCAAAAAAAAGCAAAACCTTTTTGCCGCTGATTTTCGCTGATGGTCGCTGATCAAAAAACTGGATTAGCCGCGAATTCACGCGAAAGACGCGAATTGGGATTTACCACAGAGGCCACAGAGAGCGCAGAGGAAAAACCTCACCACGGATTTACACGGATATGACGGATTATCACGGATCGGGCAGAACAGGGATTTACCGCAGAGGTCGCAGAGAGCGCAGAAGAAAACCTCACCACGGATTGACACGGATACAACGGATTGTCACGGATCGGGCAGAACAAGGATTTACCGCAGAGGTCGCGGAGAGCGCAGAGAAGTTCTTTTGCCGCAGATCCACGGCAAGCCGGGACAGGGTTTCGCTGATAGACGCAGATCAAGACTGAGTTAGCCGCGAATGAACGCGAAAGACACGAATTGTCCAAACCGCTGGATCGCAAGGATTCATGATCAACTTATTCCTCTGCGTCCTTAGCGTCTTTTGCTGTAAATCCCAATGTTCGGCGTTGTTACACTGGTATTGCAGAGTAGGTGCCGGAGAAAACCATGGCAAAAGAGAAACGCCGTTTACCGTTTATACAGATGGATGTTTTTACCGCGGTGCCGCTGGAAGGGAATCAGCTGGCTGTATTTACTGACGCGCGCGGCCTGACCGATGTCGAGATGCAGGCTATTGCGCGCGAGACGAATCTCTCTGAAACCACTTTTATTCTGCCGGGGGACGCGGCCACGGAGCGCGAACGCGGCGTACGGGTGCGGATATTTACTACTACAGAAGAGATGCCGTTTGCGGGGCATCCGACGCTGGGGACGGCGATGGTGCTGCATAATCGCGCGGTGGAGAGTGGTGGCGGTGTGCAGAGCGGCGACAACGCAGTATCGAGAGGCACTGCGGACGAAATTGCTTTGGACCTGAATGTTGGCCGCATTCCGGTGCGGTTCTCCACGCGTGACGGGTTGCCGTTTGGCATGATGACGCAGCGTGATCCGGAATTTCTGGTGAAGCACTCGCGTGAGGATGTGGCTCGTGCCACGGGGCTGGCTGTCGACGACATTGCTGATGATTTGCCGATACAAACGGTGAGCACGGGCAATGCGTTTGTGATTGTTCCGGTGAAGTCACTGGCTGTCCTGCAGAAGCTTGCGCCTACCTGGGCGAATATGAAGGGGCATCTGGAAAAAATGAAGTCGAAGTTTTTTTATTTTGTGTCGCGAGAGACTCTTGATCCCGAAGCAAAGTTGCAGGCGCGGATGATTTTTTATAACGGTGAAGATCCGGCGACGGGGTCAGCGGCCGGGCCATGTGTTGCATGGGCGGTGCAATATGGCGTGATTCCTGCCGATGAACAGGTGCTGCTGGAACAAGGCGTGGAGATGCAGCGCCGCAGCCGGATTTTTTTCAGCGCTGGCCGCAAGGGCGAGAAGATCGTGAACGTCAGAGTAGGTGGACATGCGGTGGAAGTGATGCGCGGAGAATTATTTTTGTGATTTTGAATTTTTTTTGTGAGCACGGCGATGCAGCAAGCGGTTTGTTTGCCACGCTTATCGGCTGCGAGTGACGGGCGAACGAAGTCTTCCACAGAGATTTCCACTTATTGGCGTTTGAGTTACTTTACATCGCAACCTGTCCGCGCCTAATATGCTCTTACTGTTTTCGAACCCAGCAACACCAGCCCAGTATTAATTCCGTTACGCCCATTTGCGCGGACAACACGGAGAAAAAAATTCCCGGGGGAAAGATGCGACCAAAAAGAACAATTCTGTGCGTGGACGATAATGAACAGGCGCTCTCCATCAGAAAACTTATGCTGGAAACACGCGGCTACCGCGTGCTGGCTTGCACCAATGGACATCAGGCACTGGAGACGTTTAAACAGGGCGGGGTTGACCTGGTGTTGAGCGATTTGCAAATGCCCGGCCTGGACGGCGCGGAGCTGGTGGACAGGATCAAACAGATTTCCGCCACGACGCCGGCAATTCTTTTCTCAGGAAAAATTCGCGTCTATGACCGCGACATGAGCGCCGATATTTTTCTACCCAAAGGCATGTACGCTCCGATTGAATTGCTGGAGCGCATCCGGCTGATGCTGGTGAAAAAACGCGGACCCAAGCGCGCCGTTCCCGCAGTTTCCGTTGCGCCTGTGCGGATGCCGGTGGCCAGCTAAATTGCGCAGTGCAGCTCGCGCTGCGAGTTCATTTGCAATAGCTGATTTTTCTCAACAAGCTAGTCATTGCTCATAGTCGCGCGAACTGGTTCACCGGAGTGCGCGGCATGCGCGGCTTTGATGCGTATATCCAAGCTCGGCTGAAAAAGAAGTGAAGTTTGAAAAAATAATGTTGCAGAAAAAAATAAATGTCGCGCTTTGCCGCTCTTTGACTGCTTTGGCTTTGCCGGTGGTCTGGTAATATCGAAGTCAGTGGCCGCTATCATACAAGTTGAGAATGTAACCAAGGTCTATCGCATCGGCAAGGTCGATGTGCCGGCGCTGCGTGGTGTGAGCTTTTCTGTGGAGAAAGGCGAGTTCGTCACGATTGTGGGCCCGTCGGGTAGCGGGAAGTCAACGCTGTTTTATATTCTGGGCGGACTGACGCGCGCGACTGCTGGCCGCGTGAGCATTGATGGCGCCGATTTTGCCCAGATGTCTGACGCGCAACGCACGGAGATGCGCAAGCAGAAGATTGGCTTTGTCTTCCAGAAATTTAATCTGCTGCCCACGCTGACCGCGCAGGGAAACATTGAGATTGCTCGCGAGATTGCCGGCGGCGCTGGCCTGGGCAAAGCACAGTTTGAACAGGTCACGCAGATGCTGGGCATTGCCGGGAGGCTGAGTCATCGTCCGTCAGAGTTGTCGGGCGGGGAGCAACAGCGCGTGGCGTTGGCGAGGGCGCTGGTGAATGGTCCCGCGCTGATTCTGGCAGACGAGCCGACAGGGAACCTGGATTCCAAGAACTCCGAGATTGTGCTCAAGATGCTCCGCGATGCCAACCAGAAATTCGGCCAGACCGTGCTGATGATTACGCATAATCCGGAAGCCGCGGCGGTGGGGGATCGCATCATTCATATGCGCGACGGTTCTATTGTGGCGCCGGAACAAGACCCGCAGATGGCCGCTCGCATATAGCATGTGGTCGCATTTTGGGGTATTTACAACAAATAGACACTCCGATTGACCGTGCATTTTCAGCACGTTATAATATGGTCATCCTCTGAGCGGGAGTAACTCAGTGGTAGAGTGCGACCTTGCCAAGGTCGAAGTCGCGGGTTCAACTCCCGTCTCCCGCTCCATAACTTTGCTTGCTGTTGCCCCTCGCCCCTGCGAGGGTTTATGCTCTTGAGGGTCAGCTTCAGCGAGCACACCTGATATGAGGCGCGGTACCCAAGTGGTAAGGGAGAGGTCTGCAAAACCTTTATGCGTCGGTTCGATCCCGACCCGCGCCTCCAAAATTTAATCCCTTACAGATGATTCTGAAAAGCTGGCTAGGAGTTCAACCTGCTGTTTTGGCAAGGAACTGCTTCATGGCAACAGTGATTTCTTCCAGGTGCGTCTCCAGAGCAAAGTGTCCGGTATCTAAAAATTCCACGGTTGCATTCGGAATATCGCGACGAAACGCCTCAGCGCCAGCGGGAATGAAATAGAGATCGCGCTTTCCCCAGATCGCCAGCACGGGCGGCTTAGCTGTGCGGAAATATTCCTGAAATGCGGGATAGAGTTTTACATTGTTGGCATAATCTAAAAACAGGTCCAGTTGGATTTCAACATGCCCGGGCCGCGCCATGAGTGCGGCGTCCAGCGTGTAACTTTCCGGCGCAATCAACTCCGGATTCTGCATGCCCACGGAATACTCCCGGCGAATTCCTTCCGCGTTCAATCCTTTGCGGATCAAATCACGGTTCTCCGCCGACGGATCGTTCCAGTAGCGACGCACCGGCCCCCACGCATCTCCCAACCCTTCTTCATACGCGTTGCCATTTTGTGACACGATGGCCGTCACCCGTTCCGGTCGCATCATCGCAACGCGAAAACCAGTGGGAGCGCCGTAGTCAAAAACATAGAGCGCGTAGCGTTTGAGATTAAGCGCGTCAGTAAAAGCCAGAATTGTTTGTGCCAGATTGTCAAAGGTGAATTTGTAGTGGCGCTGCTCGGGAACTTCAGTGAAGCCGAATCCCGGAAGATCTGGGGCAATCACTCGGTAGCGATCAGCCAGGCGCGGCATCAACTCCCGAAACTGAAAAGAAGATGTTGGAAAGCCATGCAGCAAAAGTACTACCGGAGCATCGACTGCACCAGCTTCGCGATAGAAAATGTTCACACCGTCAGCGGCCACCCGGTGAAAGAGAGTGCGCGGCATAGAGGTTGTTCCTCTCGTAGCTTGTGAGCGTACTCCAGAATCGGCATTTTGCAAAAGCATCACTGCGGGAAAAAATCCATCGCTGTTGCAGGGATCACTGAAACTAGCGCAATCATTACTAAATCAAAAACAGCAACTCCAGAATTTTCACAATTCCCCACCCTCGCGCCCTTGACATGCAGCGGCGCGGGTAGCATATTGGATAATCTCAAACACCAACACACTGGTTTGGATGGGGACCGGCTCTTCCTGATTCAGTCCAGTTTGTGACGTACGCCCCTATTGACCCACAACTTTCTCGCATCAGTTGCGCTGTGAGCCTGCGCGCTGCTGCACTTCTGGGGGAATGCTTTGGGCACCAAGCCGCCGGACGCGGAACGTCTTCGCGAAATTTTTTCGGCGCTGGGATTTGTCACCAGCAGCGCCAGCATGACTCCTGTGCTTCAGTGCGCCTTCAAGGCCGCCCAGGCCAGTGACACCACCATCCTCATCCAGGGAGAGACCGGCACAGGCAAGCAGGTAATTGCGCGCGCCATTCACAGTCTTGACCAGAAGCGCGGCAAGTTTCCTTTTGTCACCGTTCATTGCAGCACCGTGAATGAGGATCTGGCGGAGAGTGAATTGTTCGGCCACCGTAAAGGCTCTTTCTCTGGCGCGGTGTCATCGCGGTCAGGGCTTTTCCAGTCCGCCGAGCACGGAACGGTTTTTTTAGATGACATCAATGATCTGCCGCTGCGCCTTCAACCCAAACTGCTGGACGCACTGCAGAGAGGCAGCGTCCGCGCCCTGGGCTCTGACCGTGAAACGCACGTTGACGTCCGCGTAATCGCAGCCGCCAATCGGCGTCTTGAGCCGCTCGTGGCGGAAGGCGCTTTTCGCGCGGATCTATATCACCGGCTCAACGTCATCCGGCTGTCCTTGCCGCCGCTGCGTGAGCGCGGAGAAGATCTCGCATCCCTGGTTCTGGAGTTCGCGCGACGTTACCCTGATCTTTATAAACGTATTGAGTCGCTCGAGCCTGAGCTGCTGCAACACCTGCAGGCCTGCCGGTTTGAAGGTAATGTGCGTGAGCTGGAAAACGCGGTCCAACGTACTCTGTTCATGAAGGATGATGGTGATTCCCTTACCCGCGCAGACTGGTTGCGCCAGGAATCAGACCTGCCTGAAGCCGCGCATCCAGACGAAATGCCAACCGCCGCCAACCTTCTCTGGATCATCCTGTTACGGCATGAGTTACCTTTCCCTGAACTCATGCGCCAGATAGAAGGTGAGTTGCTGCGCCGTGCCTTGCGCATTGGCGGCAAAACGCGGCGTGAAATTGCCGACTTCCTCAACACCAGCGAACGCACGCTCTATCACAAAATGCATGCCCACGGAATCGGCGCCGGTCCGCGCAAAGAGGCAGGATGACCAGCGTCTGCCAAAATTTGCAGACCAGAGAATTGGGCAGACAGCAGACCAATGATCTACGAACGGATTTAAAATTCACGCCTCTTCACGCAATTCTGCAGCGCAATCTTGCCACAGTGGAGCGCTACTTGCTCCTGTCATAATCTTATGGCTGTAAATTTGGCCCCTCATCAGGCTGATCTTGTATCGTAGCTAAAGAATTCCGTAATTGGAGAGATTGCATCTGCTCACCCGTGCGCCATTGTCGAATGCTCCAGCGGCGAAAAATACATCACCGCAGGCCAAAGCCAGATCTTCGTACTTCTCCAGCGAAGACATGGCTGCAGCCCGCACA
>DASZMF010000110.1:0-2095 GCA_035552035.1 Candidatus Angelobacter sp. | reverse complement strand
TTTTGTAAAGCGCGGCGGTAGGCGCATCGTCAAAAACGCTTTCGAGCAAGGCGCGCAGGTGCCGGTTTTGCAGGCTGGCGATAATGCCGCGCAGCTCCCCATACATCTCCTCCGGATCACGCTCCGAACAGGGGAAGAAATCGGCCAGATCGATCTCGTCCTCTTCCACGCGGCGCACGCGGTGAATCGTGAACTGCGAGCGGTTCTGATAAACCTGAACCAGGCCCTTCACTTTCACAAAGTCGTCGCGGTCGAAGGTGTCCATCACCTCCGCCACGTTGTCCCACATTTTGGCTTCCACCTCGCCGGTTTTGTCAGCCAAGTGCAGGGTGAGGTAAGGCTCACCGGTCTTTTTCTGGCGGATCTCTTTCGACAAAACCAGAAAAATGGCGGTAATAGCCTCATTTGGGGCTAAGTCCCCAACGTAAGGAGATTTCATGTTTTAAATACCTTGAGTAAAAGTTCAACGAGTGGGGCAGCCAATGCTGGCTGCAGCCGCCTTTCAGGCGGCCTAGAACATTTACCGCGAGCTGCTCTTTCCCGTAACAGTCGTGCTGGTTCCCGGAATCGGCACCACCCAAAGCAGTTTCTTGTGGCGCGTCTTCGCTTCCACTTCTTCCTTGGTAATCGTCTCCGGCTTCAGCACGGCCGGGTCTTGCCAGCGCGTATCCTGTCCCGCCGCGGCGCCCGTATCGGTGAACCCCGGTTTGATCTGAAGAAAAGCCTGCTTGCGCAGATTGGTCAAGTACTCGCGTACCTTCGGCTGCATCTTCGGGCCGTATAACTGATTCTCGATTTCGCCTTTTACATCGGCCAGCGGCGCAAGCCCGGCCTTCGTGTGCTCTTCCACTTTAAAGATCTCGTAGCCGGTGGGAATTTTGACCGGCTGCGTCACCGAACCCCGAGGCAAATCCCAAACCGCGCCTTCAATCTCCGGAGTCAACTCGCCCTTTTTATAACTACCCAGCTGGCCGCCATCCTTAGCCGTGCTGGCGTCCGAGTTGTCATGCGCCAAATCACTGAAGCGCTGTCCTTTGCTCGCCTCATCGGCAATCTGCTTTGCTTTTTTCTCCGCTGCGGCCACGCCGGCTGCATCTTTGCCCTGGGTGCTAATCAAAATCTCGCTCAGGTAAACCTTCTCCTCGCGCACAAAATCCGCTTTATGCGCGTCGTAAAAAGCCTGAATTTCCTTGTCGCTGATGTTGATGTGCCGCCCGACCTCCTGGCCCAAAACCTCCTTAGTGAGCGACTGATTTTTGGCTTCGCTCAAGAAATCTTCATAGCTCATGCCCGATTGCTGCCGCACATAATCGTGAAATTTTTCGGAATCGGTGATTCCCGATTGCCGCTGCAGGCTGGCAATGTACTTGCTAATCTCCGAATCTACATTGATGTTCAACTCCTTGCCCCGTTGCGTCAGCAGCAGCTCATCAATGCGGTCGCGCAGCGCGTTCTTCTGCCGTTCTTCAATAGCCTGCTGCAACTGCGCGCCGCTGACGTTCTGCGCTTTCAATTCCTGCTGAGCCTCTCTGGACAAGCGTTTCACTTCGTCCTGGCTCACAATATCGCCATTGACCTTGGCGATGATTTGGTCCACCACCGTCCCGTTGGTGGGAACGTCGCCAGGCGCGGGAGCCTTATCGGCGGCAAGGCACAAAGATCCCATGGCTAGGGCTCCAAGCACAAGGAAGGGAAGACGTACAGCTTTCATAGGATTCCTCTTTATTATGGCAACACATTATGACGGACGGTGGGCCAACGGTTTGGATAAAGATGTTTCAGCCGTCGGCGGCAGTTGCGTCAGGTCGCCGGTTAATTCCAGTAACATGCTTTTCAGGTCGCTGATCAATTCGGCCGGGTTGGCCGAGGCCTTCAACGGAACTTTCAATACACCGGCTGGCGTAAACTGCGCGCCCGCGGTTCCGCGCACCAGCGCCATCAGTTTAAATGGATCTATCTTCGACTGCTGATGGAATTTCAGATTGGCGAAACCCTGCCGTCGGTCAATCGATTCCACCCCCGCCTGCTGCGCCATATTCTTCAACAGCGTGAAGCGTAACAGATTCGAAACCTCTTCGGGCGCCGGACCATAGCG
>DASZMF010000109.1:0-8323 GCA_035552035.1 Candidatus Angelobacter sp. | reverse complement strand
GATGATTGGCGGCCCCAAAGAAGCCTTTGACCGTCTTGACCCGATTTTCAAAACGCTGGCGCCAGGCATGGGCGACACTCCCCGCACACCGGGTCGGGAGAAGCTCGGCGGTACTTCCGAGCAGGGCTACATTTACTGCGGCCCTTCAGGCGCAGGCCATTTTGTAAAAATGGTCCACAACGGCATTGAATATGGACTGATGCAGGCTTATGCCGAAGGCTTTGATATTTTCCGCAATGCCAATTCTGATCAATTGCCGGAAGCGCAGCGCTACGATTTGAACCTGACGGACATTGCAGAGGTGTGGCGGCGCGGCAGCGTGGTTTCTTCCTGGCTGCTGGACCTTACGGCCATGGCGCTGGCGGAAAATCCAACGCTCTCTGAATACACCGGCATCGTGCAGGATTCAGGCGAAGGCCGCTGGACCGTGACTGCTGCGTTGGAAGAGGCTGTCCCTGCTGACGTGTTGACCGCTGCGCTCTATACGCGCTTCCGTTCGCGGCAAGAACATACTTTTGCAGAAAAGATTCTCAGCGCCATGCGACAGAAGTTCGGCGGCCACATCGAATTAAAACAAAAATGAATTAAAACAAAAATAATAGTGCTCTTTGCGAGCAGGAGATTCCGGCACAATGCCTCAGCTTGAAAGCGAACAGCCCTCTATGGAACAAACGCCAGCAGGTTCACCGCCTCCTATTGGCCCTTGCGTGATGGTTCTTTTTGGAGGTACCGGCGACCTTGCCGGAAGAAAACTTTTTCCTGCGCTCTATAACCTGGTCAAGAGCAAATTGCTTACGTCAGATTTTGCCATTGTGGGCGTGGGCCGCAACGATTACACCACGGAACAATATCGCGAGGTAATGGGAGAAAACCTCAAGAACTTCGCCACGGGCACGATTGATCCCGAATTACATGACTGGATGATGGAGCGGGTTTATTACGTTGGCGGAGAATTCAAAGACCCAGATCTTTACAAACGCGTGGCCAAAGCCCTGACCAACGTGGACGAACAGCATAATACTCATGGCAACTATTTCTTCTATCTGGCTACCAGCCCGGCATTTTTTGGGGACATCGTTGACCAACTAGGCGCGGCTGATTTGGCTTGCGAGAAAGACGGACACTGGCGTCGTGTGGTATTTGAAAAGCCTTTTGGCAATGATCTGCATTCGGCCAAGGCGCTCAATCGACAAGTCAACAAAGTGTTGACGGAAAATCAGATTTTCCGCATCGACCACTATCTTGGTAAAGAAACGGTCCAGAACATTTTGGTTTTCCGCTTCAGTAATGGGATCTTTGAGCCCATTTGGAACCGGCGCTACATCGACCATATTCAGATTACGGTGGCAGAAACCGTGGGCGTAGAAAAACGCGGTGGCTATTTTGATATGGCCGGCACTCTGCGTGACATGGTGCCGAATCATCTTTTCCAGTTAGTCTCGCTGACTACCATGGAGCCGCCGATTTCCTTCAACTCCGGATCAGTACATGACGAGCAGGCAAAGATCTTGCATGCCCTGCAGCCATTCACTGGCGAAGACGTTTTGCATAGCGCCGTCCGCGGCCAATATGGCCCGGGAACAATCAAGGGTGAGCGAGTGCCGGGCTATCGCACGGAAGAAGCCGTTCCACAGGATTCGAAGACTGAAACTTTTATTGCGCTCAGGTTGATGATCGATAACTGGCGCTGGGCCGGCGTACCGATTTATATACGCACCGGCAAGCGACTGGCTGCGCGCTACACGGAAATTGCTGTGCAGTTCAAGCGAGCTCCTCTCGTCTTGTTCCGCGACACGCCGGTCAACAGCCTTGACGCCAATCAGCTCATTATCCACATTGCGCCGGATGAAGGCATCTCGCTCCGCTTCGGCGCCAAGATTCCGGGTGCGCAGATGAAGGTTGGACAGGTGGAGATGGCCTTCAATTACTCCGACTATTTTGGCACTGACCCCAACACAGGATATGAAGTGCTGCTTTATGACGGCATTATGGGCGATCAGACGCTCTACCAGCGTGCAGATATGGTGGAAGCTGGCTGGAGTGTGGTGGATCCAATTCTTGATGTGTGGAAGGCGCTGCCAACACGCAATTTCCCGAACTACGCTGCGGGCTCATGGGGACCGTCTGAGGCGACGGACATTATCGCCAGAGACGGGCGCTCATGGAGAAAGATAAAACAGTAAGCGTCTCCAGCGATTATCAATAATTTAAGAACTACGAACTTAAGAACCAGGGATTATGGGCTCAGAGATCAAAATACTTCCAGACAACGCGGCTTTATGCCGTGCCGCAGCACAGGAATTTCATCAACTTGCAGAAACAGCCGTCGCTGAGCGCGGCCGGTTTTCTGTGGCATTGTCTGGCGGCAAGACTCCACGCAACGTTTATTCCTTGCTGGCCAGCGAACATCAGGACCTGCCGTGGGAGAGAATCCATATCTTCTTTGGCGATGAGCGCCATGTTCCTCCCACGGATTCAGACAGCAATTTCCGCATGGCCAATGAGTCTTTGCTGTCCAAGGTGCCGATTCCTGAGAACAATATTCATCGCATACGCGCCGAGCTTGAGCCCAATGCCGCCGCTGAAGATTATGAAGCTCAGCTGCGCGAGTTCTTCAAGCTGACCGGCGGTGACTGGCCTCGCTTTGATCTGATCCAGCTTGGCCTGGGAGAAGATGGCCATACTGCCTCCCTTTTTCCCGGCAGCGATGCGCTCAATGAAACCTCACGCAGGGTAGCCGCGAACTGGGTCCAGAAACTGCAGACCTTCCGCATCACGCTGACCTTCCCCGTGCTCAATCATGGCGCTGAAGTCGTGTTCCTGATTTCCGGGGAGAGCAAAGCCAAGATATTGAGTGACGTGATGAAGCTGGGTCCGAAGAAATATCCTTCTCAATCCGTGCAGCCGGAAGATGGCCACCTGCTCTGGCTTCTAGACCAGGATGCAGCCAAGCTGCTGCGTCCGGCAAAGCCGCCCCTTGCAGTGCAGTAATCGAGTTCAGCAGCCCACAACCCTTCTACCAAACTTTCGACTTGTATTCGCATGCTATTACGCATACTATTAATAGCGAACATAAAACGAATGCGCCATGCCATCGCTCTTTCCCCAGTCCGAACCCGAATCACAGCTGGTGGGAATTGCCCGGCTCGCGGCTGAAGGAGAAGCGCTTTCTCAGGGCCATCAAGTTGAATACATAACGCTGGAAAACCGCAGCCTGCTCACCCGCTGCACGTCAACGCGGGTTCCCTTCTACTGGCAGATCAATCCGTACCGCGGGTGTGAGTTCGCCTGCAAATATTGTTACGCGCGGTATACGCATGAATACATGGAACTGCGCGACGGCCTGGATTTTGAGCGCAAGATCTACGTAAAGAAACACAGCGCATGGCTGCTGCGACAGGAGTTGAGGCAGGTCCGCGTGGGACAGAGCATATCCATTGGCTCAGCCACGGATCCTTATCAACCGGCGGAAAGAAAATTCGGCATTACGCGCGCGATTATGGAAGAGTTCGCGCGACACGAGGGCTTGTCAGTGGGGCTGGTCACGAAGTCGGATCTCATTCTGCGCGATCTCGACCTATTATGCGCTATCTCGCGCAAGAATCGCTTCAGTGTCCACATGACCATTACAACAACGGATACAAATCTGGCGCGCATTCTGGAACCCAGAGCACCACGACCCGATCTGCGCTTTAAGGCTGTAGAAAAATTAGTCGCCGCCGGAATTCATACCAGCGTGAATTGCGCGCCAGTGCTGCCGGGCATTACGGATTCACCACAAGAGCTGGCCAAAGTGGTACGCGCTGCCGCCGCGGTAAAAGCCAGGTCCGTGGCGGCGATCCCATTATTTTTAAAACCTTGTTCAGAGAAAATATTCATGCCATTCCTGGAGGAGAATTTTCCCCATCTTGTTGCGATGTATAAAAAGCGGTATGCTGATCGCGCTTTTCTCCCTGCTGAATACACGAAGCGTATTTCAGCGTTGGTAAAGAGATTGTGCCAGCAAAACGGCATAGTCGCCAGGGATGAGGAATCGCGGCAGACCGCGAGCCGAGTAACTCTCTCACCCCAGCTCGATCTGTTCAAACATTAAGAACGTGATTTGGGAGTCTATTGGGAGGGCAGGTAACCTGAATTCTGCAAAGTTTTCCACAGGGTAATCAGAAAACAGGATAATCAGGCACTCCACACAGGGTCTTGCAATTCAATATAAGTAATTGTTAATAATAGCCTTATGCTCATTTTAATCTGCAATTTATAGGCATAAATATATTTAGTACAATGTCCTTAAGTACACTATTGTATATGTCCATTAGGTCATGTTATATTCGTTCTCGTGGCACAGGGATACATGGCCGGATTAAGATTCGTTCATCCATACCCAGAACCAAAGCGGAATTGAAAAAATGATGAAACCGGTTAAAATCTGTTCCATTTCCGAAAATTATGTGTACTATGGTACAGTCTTTCCACTGTACTAATGACACACACGAATTCCTTCCATCCGGATTGGAATTTTTAATTTTCGGGTTTTTAGAAACGCAAGAGATGGCTGTTTGTTACAAAGAAGTTTTGCAGGATTCAGAAAGAAAATAACTGATGTGCCGATCGATACGCGATTAAGCTCAGAACAAAAAATAGAGACAACGTAATCGATCAATAAAGAGGCCTCAGTAACTGGCAAGAGCTATTAGCTGCACTGGCCGTACGGACAAGTGAAAAAATCACTGACGTACAAGATAAAAAGCGGCAATAGTGAAACGTTTTTCGGACTGAATGCACAAGTAAACGAGGGGACTGAATTCCGGGTTACACGCGAACGGTTCCTTTTTGAGGGGTAAACAGCGGATGGGTTTTGTACGTTACTTAATACAGAGTGACGGCAATTCTTCCACCGAAGCGGGAGGTGGACTTTGCGGATATTGGTGATTGAAGACGAACCTAAAGTAGCACGCACACTGGTGAAGGGCCTGGAAGCAGATCACTTCGCCGTTGACCTGGCAGGAGACGGAGAAGAAGGTCTCCAGCTGGCAACCGAGATTGATTATGATGCGATCATTCTCGATTGGAACCTTCCAAAACTCGACGGTCTAACCGTCCTTCGTAAACTTCGTAAATCCGGGTCCAATATGCGGATCCTGTTGTTGAGCGCACGGAAAGATGTTTCTGACCGCGTATGCGGATTGCAAGCCGGCGCCGATGATTATCTTGTAAAGCCATTTTCTTTTGAAGAATTGCTCGCCCGGGTGCACGCCCTGCTTCGTCGTCCACAGGAACTGCTGGATAAGTTGAGCGTAGAAGATCTGGAACTTGACCGCATGCGCCACATGGTGACGCGCGCCGGCAAGCCGATCAACCTGACGCAGCGTGAATACGCCGTGTTGGAATACCTGATGCGCAATGCCGGTCGCACCGTGACCCGCACGATGGTGGTAGAGCATGTCTGGAATCTTGGTTTTGAAGGCTTGACCAATATCGTGGATGTGTACATCAACTATCTTCGCGCCAAAATTGATCACGGCTATGAAAAGCCACTGATTCATACGGCACGCGGCGTAGGGTATATGTTATCAGCAGCCTCCCAATGAAATTATTGCTTTTACGCCGCCTGAGTACCAGGCTCGCGTTCAAGCAGACAGTAACGTTCGCGCTCCTGGTAGTGATCATCGCCTGGAGCGCGTATGCTCTGCTGGCGCGCCGCATCTACGGGCAAGTGGATGAAGAGTTGCAGGACCGGGCTATCGCGGTCCGCAGCATGCTGCAGATTCGCGCCGGCAGCGTGAAATGGCTCAACGCGGAAGCTGATCCGGAAGTACGCGCGCAGTTTGAACGCTCCATGCGGTATTACGAGCTGCTGGATGAAGAAGGCCACACGCTGGACGTTTCTCGATCCATGTCAGCGCTGCATTTGCCCGCCAGCCCCGCACTTCCCTTGTCTTTGCCAGATCACACCACGTATCAAAGCGTGGCTGCGGGCGATTCCCGCATACGCATTCTGGATGTACCAGTACTGGGACCAGCTGGAAGCCACTACCTGCTGCGCATTGGCGGTTCGCTCGATGAAGCGGATGACGACTGCCGCCGCCTTCAACTTGTTCTGCTGGCCCTGGTTCCTTTCATTATTCTGGCGCACGCGGCCAATGCATGGATCATGGCTTCTTATTCCCTGCGTCCTTTGGAGATTACCTGCACGGCAGCCAAGCAGATGACTCCTTTTGATTTAGCCAAACGTCTTCCTGTGTCCGGTCGAGGAGACGAGCTTGACGAACTTAACGTATCGCTTAATACAATGGTTTCCCGGCTGCAGAGCTCATTTCAACGGATGACAGAGTTTCTGCGCAACCTTTCCCATGAAATCCGCCAGCCGCTTACCGTATTGCGGGCTGAAACCGAGCAGGCCCTGCGCCTGGGCACGACGAATGAAACCAACTATCGCGACATGCTTTCCAAGCAGCTTGAGCACGTAGAACTGCTTGCCCGCACTGTGTCTGATCTTATGGAGCTGGCCCAGTCCGAAGGGGAACAAGTCAAATTGCAGAAAGAGCGAGAAGATCTTTCTGAATTGGTACAGGCCGCCATTGATGGCATGCGGTCACAAGCTCTTGATCATGGCATACAGATTTCAGGGACCGTGCAGCAGCACGTGATCGGCGCCTTTGATGCCGGACAAATCTGGCGGCTCCTGCTGAATCTCCTGGACAATGCTATTAAGTTCAACCACGCGGCCGGGCATATTGACGTGATTCTGGCGGTCCACAATGATCAGGCGATCATCTCCGTTACCGACACAGGCAGCGGCATTATTACGGAAGATCAAGCGCATATTTTTGAACGCGGCTATCGTGCACCCTCAGCACGTAAATCCAATGTTCCTGGTACAGGCTTGGGATTGCATTTTGCCCAAGGCATAGCAGAGGCACACGGCGGACGCATTGAAGTAACGAGCGTGCCAGGCGAAGGATCATGCTTCCGCGTCTCGCTGCCCCTACTGCCGGGTTCTACCACAGGCGATACATTGGCATCAGCGGTCCACCCCGATACCCCCATTAACTAAATCAACTGCTTGGTTCTTTTGGTCTAAGGTTAAAAACAGGTATGGATTACAGATTTTAATGATTTTTCAATACAGACGACCATCAATAAATTTGAAAATAGGGGGCAAGATCAACGAGAATCGTTGGCATGCACTCGACGGAGCCAGTTAGAAACGCGTAGAAACGTAGAGAGTCTGAAAGTTTTGTCTCTTGTCGCGTCTAACGAAGAGGAAGGTTTGTAATGTTGAATTTCGGCAAAACAGCAAGATTGATTCTGGTGGCCGCAGCGCCTGTTCTCGCAGTTGCTCAATCGCCGCTCATGAACCCGGTACGACAGCCTGGTCCGGCGCCTGTACTGTTGCAAGGATCCACAAGCAGCGCGATACCTGCCACGATACAGCAAAAGCCAGCGACGACTCCGGGATTCCAGCCTACAACTGCCGCCCCTGCTCCGGTGATAACAAACGCTCCAACATCCACGCCAGTGCCTGTTGCCGACGCGGCGACGCCTAATAGCCCACTGCAAGATGGCACGGTGACAGTGGAGTATGTGAAAGGGCAACTCACCGTGGTTTCTCACGGCGCTCCACTAGGCACGGTGCTCAAGTTGGTTTCAACAAGAACCGGCGCCGCCGTAGGTTTGGCTCCAGAGCTCCAAAATGAGCAGGTGGTCGCCCAGCTTGGCCCGGGAAGCGTACGTGAGATTGTGACCAGACTGCTTGACAGCCCTAAGATTGATTACATTCTGATGGGCGTTGGCAATGATGCTGACAGCCTGCAACGTATTGTGGTGCAGAGCCGTAGAGCCTCAGGACGAGGATCAATGGCAGATTTGCGGCCTCCGCAACCTGCTCCTGAAGAAGAGCTGGACGAAAACGGAAAAATGTCCAACGGCCTCACTCCAGACGAAGCCAAGATGTCACAGGACGAACTCCGGGAAAACTGGAAAAAAATTCGCGAGCAGAAACTGCAGGCAGAGATACTCCAGCAAAAACAGGACCGAGAACGAGAAAAGACTGAAGTCGAACCACCTCAGCCTCCGCCTCAACCACAGAATCAAGATACAGCTCCACAGCAGTAGTTCTGACAAGATTCCTGACCCCTTGGAATTGCACATTCCAAGGGGTTTTCTTTTTAACCAGCTTCTACCGGCACGCTTATCCCAAACTGGTTGGCTTCAGAAAAACGGGATTCCAAGAACCAGCGCAATGTCGAGTTTATGATTCCTCCGCCAGATGAAAGATTTTAATCCCCTCTTGATAAGTATCTAATCATCCTGCGTCACAATG